>JAQGNK010000415.1 GCA_028291905.1 Polaromonas sp. | reverse complement strand
CTGCTGGCCGAGCGGCTGCTGGCCTACCTGCGCGGCAAGCCCGGCGTCCGCATCATCGGCCTGCCAACGGCGCAGGACGGCGGGCGGGTTCCCACCATCAGTTTCATGGTTGAAGGCCGGCAGTCCGAATCGGTCGTCCGGCACCTCGACCAGTTCAACATCGGCATCCGCTTCGGCGACTTCTATGCCAAGCGCCTGATTGAAGCCCTGGGCCTGGACAGCCAGGGCGGCGTCGTTCGGGTGTCGATTGCCCACTACAACACGCTGGCCGAAATCGACAAGCTGATCGAGCACCTGGACCAGGCCATCGCCCTTGAATCATAGGAAGCAAACCATGGCCTCTACCCTGATCCGCAACGGCCGCGTCATCACGGCCACCGACGACTACGTCGCTGACGTGCTGATGCAAGACGGCGTGATCCATGCCATCGGCAAGTCCATGGTGGTCGGCGAAAGCGTGCAGGTCATCGACGCCAGCGGGCTGTATGTGCTGCCCGGCGGCGTCGATACCCATGTCCACATGGAAAACATCGTCGGCCCGTCGATCACCTGCGACACCTTTGCCAGCGGCACCAAGGCCGCGGCGTTTGGCGGCACTACCACGGTGGTCGATTTCGCGCTGCAGACCGATACAGACTCGCCGCTGGCGGCCATCGCCCGCACCCAGCGCAGCGCCGATGCGCAGGTAGCGGTGGACTACAGCGTGCACGTCATCATCAGGAAGGTGGACAAGCAGGTGCTGGCCGAGGTGCGCCACGCCATGCGCCATGAAGGCGTGACCAGCTTCAAGATGTTCATGGCCTACCCCGGCGTGATGATGGCCGACGACGCCGCCATCTTCCAGATGCTGCGCCAGGTCGGCGCCGACGGCGGCATGGTGGCGGTGCATGCCGAGAACGGCACGGTCATCGACCTGCTGATCAAGGAGGCGCTGGAGGCCGGCCACACCTCGCCGCGCTACCACGCCATGACCCGGCCGGCTATTTTGGAGGGTGAGGCGACCCACCGGGGCATTCGCCTGGCCGAGCTGGCCGAGGCGCAGATCTATTTCGTGCATGTCTCGTCCAACCAGGCGCTCAAGCACATCGTGGCGGCGCGCGCCGAAGGCATCCCAGTGTTTGCCGAAACCTGCCCGCACTACCTGCTGTTCGACGATTCGGTTTACAACAGCGACGAATTCGAGATCGCCAAGTACGTGATGACGCCGCCGCTGCGCACCCCCGAGGACCAGAAGCACCTGTGGCGCGCGCTGCGCTACGACGACCTGCAGGTCATCGCCACCGACCATTGCCCGTTTTGCATGAAGGAAGGCCACAAGGGCTTTTTTCAGCAGAAGATCAGGGGCCAGCATGATTTCTCGCAGATTCCGAACGGCGCGCCCGGCATCGAGACCCGGCTGGTCAGCCTGTTCGACATCGGCGTGATGCAGGGCAAGCTGTCGCTCAACCGCTTCGTGCAGCTGACCTCGACCACGCCGGCCAAGCTGTTCGGCCTGTTTCCCAAAAAGGGCACGATTGCGGTCGGCAGCGATGCCGATGTGGTGCTGTTCGACCCGGCGGCCAGCCAGACCATCCATGCCAAGCACCTGCACAGCAACTGCGACTACACCCTGCTCGAAGGCCGCACGCTGCGCGGCCGGGTGAAAAAGGTGTTTCTGCGCGGCCAGCTCATCGTCGATGGCGAGCAGTGGCTGGGGCGCGAAGGCATGGGCCGCTTCGTGCCCCGTGGTACCGTGCAGGCGTTCTAGGCTTTCCAGACTTTCCAAGACCACAGTGACCAAAGCAATCCAATCGGCGCCCTTGGCGTCCGCAGAAAAAATAAAGAAGGCCACCACTCTGGAGGAACTGCGCGAGATGGTCAGCCGCGAGGGCGAGCGCCTGACGCCGCGCATGCGCGACGCCGCCCGCTACGCGCTCGACCATCCGAACGATGTCGCGCTCAGCCCGGTCGCCACGCTGTCGGCGGCGTCGAAAATCGCGCCGGCGGCCTACATCCGGCTGGCGCAGGCGCTGGGCTACGACGGCTACAGCGACCTGCAGCGCCTGTTCCGCGAGCCGCTGCAGCTGGCGGCCAAGCCCACCTTCAAGGAGCGCATCCGCCACTTCGGCGGCGACCAGCCGATTGACGACCCGGACGATCCGGCCGCCGTGTTGCAGGCCTTCAGCCAGGCCAACATCGTCTCCCTGGAGCATCTGCGCGACGATGCCGCCAGCCTGCCGCTCAAAGAAGCCATTGCGCTGATCCAGAAGGCGCCCATGGTGCATGTGATCGGCCTGCGCCGCTCGTATGCGGTGGCCGCCTACCTGGCCTATGCGCTCAACCGCGTCGGCCGGCCCGCCGTGCAAATCACCGGCCTGGGCGGCGCCATCGGCGAACAGGCCTCGGTGGCGCGGCCGGACGACTTGCTGATCGCCGTCAGCTTTCCGCCCTACTCGGCCGACACGCTGCGGGTGTGCGAGCAGCTGCAGGCGCGCGGCGTGAAGCGGCTGGCCATCACCAACACCATCTTCAGCCCGGTGGCCAAGGGCGCCCACCTGGTGCTGGAGGTGAACGACGCCGAATTGCTCGGCTTTCGATCGCTGTGCGCCGCCATGAGCCTGGCGCAGACGCTGGCGATGGGCCTGGCCTTCAGCAAGCGCCGCCGTCCGAAACGCGGCGCGCCGAAGGACGCGGCGCCGGCCCTGGAAGATGTTGACTGCTGAAAGGAGCCTGCAATGCCGCCCAGAACCCTGCCCATCGAGCCGCTGACCGCCGCCGCGTTTGAACCCTTCGGCGAGGTGATCGAAGCGGCCGGTGCTGCAGAGCGCATCGCCATCAATGAAGGCTTTTCCGAACGCTTCCATGCCCTGGCCCGCGTGGACCTGGGCGATGCGGCAGACGGGCCGGCGCAGGCGCTGATCAATATCTTCCGGTCAAAACCCAGGCAGCTGCCGATGTACTTGCGGATGCTGGAGCGCCACCCGCTGGGCAGCCAGTCCTTCACGCCGCTGGCACCCGGCACCTTTCTGGTGGTCGTGGCGCCAGGCGCGCCGGACCAGCCAGCGCCCGACCTGGCGGGGCTGCGCTGCTTTCTGGCCGCCGCCGGGCAAGGGGTGAACTATGCGCGCGGCACCTGGCACCACCCCTTGCTGTCGCTGCATGCGGTCAGCGATTTTTTGGTGGTTGACCGAGCCGGACCGGGCCTCAACCTGCAAGAGTTTGCCCTGGCGCCAGAATCGGTCTGGATTCCGGCGCTAGATTGAAGGCGCCCCTCAAGCCAGCAGCCTTCTGATTTTCTGGACCGCGCTGTCAACCGTTGTCAACACTCGCAGGCCTGAACTGGCTTCACAGGCTGCGCGCGCGCGGGCCATGCTGAACTGTGCCAGCGCGATGGCGGTGCAGCCCGATGCGGCCAGCCGCCTGGCATGCTCGGCAATGATCCGGTCATGCCCCAGCGCGTCTCCTGCATTCAAAGCTTGCAGCGCCCCGGCAGCCAGTTCGACGCGCAGGTCAACACTGGCGGGAAACTCGGCCGGCATGGACTGGAGCGTTGGCGCAAAGGTGGCAATCAAGCCCAGCGGGCCCGTTCGGCCGGCGGCTTCAACAATCATGGCTTCGTTGGGCTTGAGCACCGCAATGCCGGGGTGAAGCTGAGCGACCCGCTCAATGCAAGGGCCAAAAGCCGAACAGGTGAAAAGAATCGCCTGGGCGCCCGCATCAACAGCATAGGCAGCCAGTCGTTCAAATCTCCGGTGCATGGCCTCGTCCAGCCCGTTCGATCCGCCGGCCAGGTCGCTGGAGAGGCTGTCGTCCAAAAGGTTCATCAGCTGTGCCTGCGGCCAATCCCGGTGGAAAGCCTGGTTCACAGGCGCCATGGAATGGGCCAGGGCATGGATCAAGGCAATTCGTGTCATGTCAATGGTCCGGTTTCAGCGCTGCGCATAGCCTTCAGATGCCCTTGGACGATGGGTTCTTGAAGGCCTCCCTGGTCTCGGCATTCATCGGGTAGTTGATGTTGATGCCCTTTGGCGGAATCGGCGACATGAACCACTTTTTGTATAAAAGGTCCATCTCGCCGGACTTCATCATGCCGCTGACTACCCGATCAACGATGGCCTTGAACTGTGGGTCGTCCTTGCGGAACATCAAGGACTGGTTTTCAGTGCGCAGGCTCTCGCCCACGATCTTGTAGTCCTTCGGGTTTTGCGAGTTGGCAATCTGTCCGGCCAAAAGAATGTCGTCAAGTATGAAAGCATCGGCCCGGCCATTCACCACCAGCAGGAAGGAGTCGCTGTGGTCTTTGCCCGCCAGGTTCGTGACCTCCAGGTTTTTGCCGCGGTTGGCTTCCCTGAGCAGGCGATAGGACGTGGTGCCCGCCGTTGTGGCCACAATCTTGCCCTGCAGGTCGGCAATGCTGTTGATCGGGGAGTTGGCCTTGACCAGGGTGCGCACGTTGTAGCGGAAGATGTCGGGTGAAAATGCCACTGATTTCTGGCGCTCCACCAGGTTGGTGGTCGAGCCGCACTCGATATCGACCGTGCCGTTTTCCACCAGCGGAATGCGGTTGCCAGAGGTCACGCCCTGGTATTTGACCTCGATGTTGAGCATCTTGAGGTCTGTCTTGATGGCCTCGACGATGCGGTTGCAGATGTCGATGCTGTAGCCGATGGGGCGCGGGCCGCCATCGATGTAGGAAAACCCGAATGAAGACTCACGGTAGCCATAGGTGATCGAGCCGCTCGCCTTGATCTTGGCCAGTGTTCCGCCATCCTGGGCCTGGGCGCCGCTGGCGCCCAGCATTGTCATCAAGGCGATGACGGTTGCGGTTTTTATCGGGTTCATTGAAAAATGAAACAGCATGTGAAGTCCTTGGAGGTCGGTCAGGTTGAGGGAAGGGTCGAAAGGAAACATTCAGGCAGTCGGGCGCGCACGAAGGCTCGCGAGCACCTCGTCCAGCGATGCGGCCAACAGCGTGGCGATGGCGCCCAGGTCGCCATGGCTGGCGATGTAAGGCGGCGCCAGCAGCACATGGTCGCCACTGCGGCCGTCCACCGTGCCGCCAAACGGATAGCAAAGCAGACCGCGCGCCATGGCCGCTTTCTTGATCCGCGCGTTCACTTGAAGCGCTGGGTCAAAAGGCGTCTTGCACGCCTTATCGCTGACGAGCTCGATGCCCCAGAAAAAACCTTTGCCACGTATGTCCCCGACATGAGGATGCGCGGCGAAGGTTTCTTCAAGCATGCGTCTGAAGACCTCGCCATCTGTCCGGACCTTCTCCAGCAGGCCATCTCTTTTGATTACTTTTTGCACCGCCAGCGCAGCAGCGCAGGCTACCGGATGCCCGAGGTAGGTATGCCCATGCTGGAAAAACCCGCTTCCCCGCGACAGGGACTCGACGATCTTTTTCTGCGCCAGGACAGCGCCCACCGGCTGGTAGCCGCCGCCCAGCCCCTTGGCAATGGCCACGATATCGGGCACGACGCCTTCCTGTTCGCTCGCATACAGCGTTCCGGTGCGGCCCATGCCGCACATCACCTCGTCCAGGATCAGCAGGACGCCATGGCGGTCGCACACTTCGCGCACGGCGCGGAAATAGCCCGGCACCGGCACCAGTACGCCGGCGGTGGCGCCGCCCACGGTTTCGGCCACAAAGGCAATCACCCGGTCCGCGCCGTGCGCCAGGATGGCCGCCTCCAGCTCCGCCGCCAGACGCTGGCCATACTGCGCATCGGTCTCGCCATCGTGCTTTTCCCGGTACGGGTAGCACGGCGAAACATGGGTTGCCGGCACGAGCAAGGGCGCAAAGGGCGCGCGACGCCATTCATTGCCGCCTACCGCCAGCGCCCCCAGGGTATTGCCGTGGTAGCTCTGGCGGCGGGCGATGAAGTGGCTTCGCTGCGGCTGGCCAATCTCGACGAAGTACTGCCGGGCCATCTTCAGCGCCGCCTCCATCGCCTCCGAGCCGCCACTGACAAGGTAGGCATGGCTCATGCCTTGCGGCGCGCTTCGCACCAGCTCATCGGCCAGTTCCTCGGCCACATCGGTGGTGAAAAAAGAGGTGTGGGCATAGGCAATCTTGTCGATCTGCGCATGCATGGCCGCCATCACATCGGGCTGGCCGTGTCCCAGGCAGGAGACGGCGGCGCCGCCCGAAGCGTCCAGGTATTGCTTGCCGGACGCATCGCGTATCAGCATGCCACTGCTGGACACCGCAACCGGAGGCACCACCCGCAGGTGGCGGTGAAACACATGTGTCATGTCATTTTTCCCATCAAATTTGGAACCAACGTTTTTAATAATTATTTATTGGAACAAATGTTCCGTCAATAGCCTGAAAATGTTTTTTATTCAGCTCCGGTACATTTGTTCCAGAGTTGCACCAACCAGATGAAAGACAAAGATGGGAATCAGAGAAGTCATCCGGCAAAATTTCGCCGGGCTCAGCCCCGCGCTGCAGGACATCGCGAAGTTCGTGCTGGACCGGCCGAACGACGTGGTAACGGTTTCCATGCGAACGGTGGCGCAGCGTTCGGCCACCAAGCCGCCCACGCTGGTGCGGTTCGCCCAGCATTTCGGCTTCAAGGGCTGGCCTGAACTCAAGGCGGCCCTGGCGCTGGACATGGGCCTGGGGCCAGAACAATACGGGGAGCGCGCCAAGACGCTGGTGGGCCGCGTCAAGGACGACACCCTGGTGAGCGAGATGTTCAAGGTCCAGCGGCTGAACCTGGAGGCGACCGAGCGGCTCAACGAGGGAACGCTCCAGCGGGTCTGCGCCATCCTTGAAAAAGCCCAGGCGGTCCACAGCGCCGGGTTTCGCGCCTGCTTTCCGGTGGCGTTTTCTTTCACCTATGTGTACAGGCTGTTCCGCAACGCCGTGCATCTGGTCGATGGGCAAGGCGGCTCGCTGGAGATGCAGCTGCGGGCACTGGGCAAATCCGACGCGCTGGTTGTGATCAGCTTCACGCCTTATTCAAAAGAAGCGCTCCAGGCTGCCCAAGCCGCAAAAGCGGCCGGCTGCGCGATCATCGCCATGACGGACAGCGCGGCCTCGCCGATTTCCCTGCTGGCCGATGAAACCATCCTTTTTGCGATTCACAGCCCGTCGTTTTTTCCCTCGGTAACGGCAGCGCTGGCCGTGACCGAAGCTCTGCTGGAAATGCTTGCAAGCCGGGCCGGCAAGGCCGGCGTCAGGCGCATTGACCAGTCGGAGACCGACCTGTTCGCGTCAGGAGCCTATTTGCAGGCGCCGAAACTTCGCTCACCGGTCTAAAGGCAGTAGAGGCAGCGCCTTTTGGCAGTCGCGCTGGCGGCAGTGGCAAAGAAAAACCGGAGCTTCACAACGGCGCAGTCAGCGACTGCAGCACGCCGGACTCGAAATGCGCCTCGATGTAGTCTGCCAGCCCCTCAAACACCGAATCGAGCGTCGGCACGCCGGCCCCAAACAGCGCCTGCAGCGCGTGCGGGTCTTCAAACAGCCCGTGCAGGTACAGCCCCAGCACATTGCCGGCGCCGTTTTGCCAGGCCAGGCCGTCAGCCATGACAGCCTGCGCCACATCGCCCGCCGCCGCCATGGCCGAATGCGGCGCGGTCTGGCCGTGGTGGATTTCATAGCCCCGCACCTCAACGCCCGACAGGCCGGCCCACGGGCCGCCAACCGTTACGAACGCCGCCTGCCGGTGCCGCACGGTCTTGGCTTCATCAAATTGCGTGACCAGCGGCAGCAGCCCCAGGCCGGGGCCGTTGCCGTCGATGCCGTGCGGGTCGATCAGCGCTTCGCCCAGCATCTGCAGGCCACCGCAAATGCCCAGCACCGCGCCGCCCCGGCCGGCATGCGCGGCAATCGCCTGGTCCAGCCCCTGGCTGCGCAGCCAGCCCAGGTCGGCATTCGTGGCCTTGGAGCCGGGCAGGATGATCCAGTCGGCCGCCGCATCCAGGCCAGCCAGTTCGGACGGGCTGCGCACCCATTTCAGCCGCACGCCGGGCACGTTCTTCAGCGGCTGGAACTCGTCGAGGTTGCTGATGCGCGGGTAGGCGATGACGGCGACGGTTTTCGTCACCTGACCTGCGCTAATGCTGCGGTCATCGAAAACCCCATCTTCCTCGGGCAGGCCGTGCTGCCACCACATCGGCAGCGTGGCGACCGTCGGCACGCCGGTCAGCTCCTGCAGCATCTGCGGCCCGGGCGCCAGCAGGCTGGCGTCGCCCCGGAACTTGTTGAGCACGAAGCCCCGGATCAGTTTTCGCTCAGCCTCGTCCAACATCGCCCAGGTACCGTAGAGATGGGCAAACGCCCCGCCTCGGTCGATGTCGGTCACCAGCAGGCAGGCCGCATTCGCATGCAGCGCGACCCGCATGTTCACAATGTCGCTGGACTTGAGGTTGATCTCCGCCGGTGAGCCGGCGCCCTCGATCACCACCACGTCGTTCTCGGCTAGCAGCTCGTCGAGTGCACGGGCTACCTGCGGCCAGACCGAGGCGCTGCGGCCGCGCCACTCCATGCGCGAGAGTTCGGCGTTGACCTGCCCCATCAGCACGACCTGGCTCTGGGTGTCTTTTTCGGGCTTGAGCAGCAGCGGGTTCATCCGCACATCGGGCGTGCTGCGGGCTGCCAAGGCCTGGAAATACTGCGCGCTGCCGATCTCGCCGCCGGCCACCACGCGGGCGTTGTTGCTCATGTTCTGCGCTTTGTAAGGCGCGACCTTGAGCCCCTGGCGGGCGTAGTAGCGGCACAGCGCGGTGGTCAGCCAGCTCTTGCCGGCGTTGCTGGTGGTGCCTAGAACCATGACGCTTTTTGCAGTCATTCATTTGCCTTGTTGAGTTGTTGCCAGGCATTTTGCAGGGCCTTCTGCGCAGCCGGCGCCTGCACGCTGACGCGCACATGGCCGTGCAAGCCGAACGAGGCGGTGTCGCGCAGCTTGATGCCGTGGCTGCGCAGCTCGGCAAGCGCTTGCTCCAGGCTCAGGCCTTCGGGCAATGCCGGGCGGGCGCAGAAGAAGTTGGCGTCGCTGGGCAGGCAAGTCCACCCGAGGGTTTTGCACAGTGCGATTTGCCGGGCCTTCCAGTCGCGCAGGCTGTCCAGGCTGCCCGCGAGCCAGGCCTGCACGCCGGGATCGGTCCAGGCCCCAAGCATCGCCACGCCGTGCACGCCGACCGGCCAGGATGGGCTGAGCTGCTCCAGCTGGCACACGGCTTCTTCAGCATCCGACGGCGCAATCGCGTAGGCGGCGCGAACGCCGGTCAGGCCCAGCGCCTTGTTGGGCGTCCAGAGTTGCCAGACGGTTTGCAATTGGGTTTCGGTCAATGTTGGCGCGCCGCCGAGCCGCAGCGGCTCGTAGGCGCGGTCGAGCACCAGCAGGGGTTTGTGCGGCTGCAGCGCGAGCAGACCGGCCATCTCGCCCAGCCCCGCCTGCGCCGCGCCGAGCGGGCTGGACGGCTCGCAGGCCCAGACCAGCCGCGCCCGCGCCGGGTCGGCTGCAACACTCAGCCGGTGCGCGCTGGCGGCCTGCGCATAGTCGCCATAGCTGTGCGGCGGCAGCCAGACAGCGCCGCTTTGTTCGCCGCCTGCACTGCCCTGGCCGCCCATGCCCTGGCGCCGCTGGCTTTCGCCCTCGCCTGCCGTGCGCTGAATTGGCGCGGCTGGCGCGGCCTGCGCCGCCAGCGCGGTGATGCGAAAAATGAACTCGCTCGCGCTGCCGGCCAGTACGATTCGCCGCGCATCGACGCCATGAAAATCGGCCAGTTGCCGGCGCAGATGGGCATAGCTGGCATCGGGATAGCGGCTGGCATCTGCCAGCTGCACGGCGGCCAGCGCGGCCGGGCATGGCGCGCAGGCGTTGCTGTTGGTCGAAAAGTCATGCAGCGCCGCGCCGTGGCGGTCAGGCCCGCCATGAATGCGCGGCGCTGGCGGCTGGAAGGCATTTTTCATTCAATCATTCATTCATTCATTCATTCATGCTATTTAAACGATAGCTGCTTGCGTAGGTGACGCATGCGCTGGAGGCACTTTTTTCTTAAAAAACAAGCTGTATCGGAAGATACCGCCGTCATTCCCGTGCAGGCGGGAATCCAGTGCAGCGGCCCATTAGCCGTTGATTGGGCATGGCCCTGGATTCCCGCCTTCGCGGGAATGACGCTGCTTTCAAAAAGCTTGCACCTCACCACATCATCTGCGCTAGTAAAAATATAGCTATCAGCGCAGACGGAACCAGCGCTTCAAGCACTTTTGATGCATTTTCTTGCGCCAGCGCCACATCAGCGGCCTGCGGTGCGCGGCCGCCGGGATTAAGCAGGTAAACGCCCGGCTTGCCCAGGCTGACGCCCAGCGCCAGGGCCATCGCCGCCATCGGCCAGCCGCTGTTGGGCGACGGGGTCTTTCGCGCTTCGCGGCGCAGCCGGCCAAGCCAGGAATTGCCGGTGACGGCCATCAGCAGCAGCGCCGTCAGCCGGGCTGGCAGCCATGACAGCGCATCGTCCGCATGCGCCGCCCACTTGCCGGCCCATTCCCAGTGCTGGCCCTTGTACACCCCGCGGTAGCCCCACATCGCATCGGCGGTGTTGGCGAAACGGTAGATCGCCATGCCCGGCAGGCCCAGCAGCACGAACCAGAAAATCGGCGCCACCACCGAATCGTTGAGGTTCTCGGCCAGCGTCTCGATGGCGCTCTCGCGCACTTCGCGCTCGCTGAGCTGCGCGGTGTCGCGGCTGACCAGCCAGGACAGGCGCTCGCGCCCGGCGGGCAGCGACTGGCGCAGCGCAGCTTCGACCGCGCTGGCTTCGTCATGCAGCATGCGCCAGGACAGCATCGCCTTGGCCAGCCAGGCCAAGGCGCAAACCAGCAGCAGCGCCGCCAGCCCGCTGTCGAGCGACGGCTGCAGGGCGAATCGCATCACCTGCCGCCAGGCCATTGCCTGCAGACCCCAGGCCACGGCGCCGACGACGCAGGCGCCCGCAACCCAGGCCAGGGCGCCGAGTGCGAAGGCCAGCGCCGGCGGGCAGCGCACGGTGACGCTGCCGCAGGCTTTGAGGTAGTGGCCGATCCAGACCACGGGGTGAATCGGCGCTGGCGGCTCGCCCCAATGCCTGTCGATCCACAAGGCCAGCAGCAGCACCCCCCCCATGCAGCCGGCAAGCCACGCGGGATGAGCGCCGGGATGAAACCAGTGCCAGGCCAGCGGCAAGTCAAGGGGCATGCGGGTCAGCTCAAGCGGCATCGAGTTCGCCCCGGCGTGCCGCCTTGGAAGTGCCAGCCGCTGCCGGCCAGCGGCGCGACTGCCGCCAGGCGCCCAGGGCGAGCAGCAGGCCCATCGCCCACAGCGCGGCCAGCGCATTCACCACCACCGATGCGGGCGGCCTGGCATCGGGCGGCTGTGCTTCGAGCTTCAGGCCGCGTATCAGGGTGGGCTCCGCTTCCTGCGGCTTGGGCGCAGCAGTGGCGGCATCCTGCTGGCGGCTCGGGCTAGCCGCAGCCGCCGGTTGCGGCTTGCTTTGGGCCGCAGCAGCCTGCGTCTGCTCCTTCGGTGCCGCCGACTCCGAAACAGTGGACTTGCCCGGCGCCAGGGCCGCGTCGGCCGCAAAGCGCTGCACCGCCGCATTGCTTTCGCGCAGGTCGCTGGCCTGACGCGCCTCGTTGTAGGCCTGCGCCAGTTCGCGCCGGGTGACGGCGTCGGGCTGCCAGTAGTTCAGGCGGATCGCATCGAGCATGCGCTCCAGCGTCTGGGCAAAGGCAGTGCGGCTGACCCCGTTGTTACCCTCCAGCCATTCGCGGGTGCCGAGCTGGTACTTGTCGCGCACATACACCTCGTGCAGCGACTGCCAGTGGTCCTGCCGCACCGCCTGCGGCGCGGTGACCTGCCAGCCCCACAAAAACTGCGCGGTTTTGAGCACCTGCAGGGCGCCGCTATAGCCTTCGGCCTTCTGCGCGCCGATCCACTGCGGATGCAGGTAGCGGGTCTGCATTTCCTTGGCAATGGCGCCGGCGGCGCTGTCGGTGACGACTTCGCTGGTGTCGCGCAGGTTCTGCACATACAGGGCCGGGTCCTTGCCGGTGAGCTGGCGCACCGCCTGGGCAATGCCGCCCAGGTATTGGAACGGGTCGTCGCTGCTCAGCACGCCGTAGGTGTTGGAGGTGCGCGACAGCAGGGCCGCATCGACCTGCGCCAGGTTGCCGGCATAGGCCCTGGCGAAGGCTTTTTGCTCGCCGGCGCCGGCCAGCCCTTCGCCGTAGGCATGGCCCATGCGGTCGATGTAGAGCTGCGCCATATCGGCATCGCCGCCGCCCTTGCCGGCAGTTTTCCAGGTGTCGGTGGCTTGCGCCGCTTCGCTCAGGCCGGTGCTGTAGCTGCCCTGCTCGTTGGAAAACACCCGCGCCGTGGACCAGGTCCGGGCCTGCGCCGGCGTGGCGCCCGCCGCCATGAAATCGCCGGCCAGTTTGCGGGTGTTGCGCGCAACCGTGTTGCCCGCTTCATCGAGTTGCGCAACCTGCCGCACGGCCTCGTCGATCCAGCGCATCACCGTCGGGAACTGGTCGCGGTAGGAGCCGGTGACGCTGACCAGCACATCGAGCCGGGGGCGCTTGAGCTCGCTGGCCGGCACCACCTCCAGGCCGGTGACGCGGCCGGCGTCGTCCCAGCGCGGCCTGACGCCCATCGCAAACAGCGCCTGCGACTCCATCACGCCCTGGTGGCGCATGGTTTCGCCGGCCCACAGGGTGAAGGCGATCTTGTCGGGCCAGCGGCCGGCATTTTCCTTGCGGTGCTGCGCCATCCAGGCATCGAACGCGGCCACGCCGGTGTCCCAGGCCTGGCGGGTCGGCACGCGGCTGGGGTCGAATCCGTAGAGGTTGCGGCCGGTCGGCAGGCTGTCGGGGTTGCGCACCGGGTCGCCGCCGTAGCTGGCCTTGACATGCTCGCCGTTCAGCGCCGCCAGGAAGCCGTTGATTTCCTCGTTGTTGGCCAGCGCGGCGTCGAGCTGCCGGGCGCGCAGCGCCAGCGCCAGCAGGACCTTGGGCTCCAGCAGCTTGGCCTCGGCGCGGTTGGGCACCGAATTGTGGGTGCCTGCTTTGGCTGCCTCGGCGGCGTCCTGCAGCCGCAGGTCGAGCGTACTGGCGGCCTGCGGGTCTTGCAGCGCCACCTGCAGCCAGCGCGCCGGACGCGAGTTGACGATGGTTTTGGCGTCGAGCAAAAACACCTCGTCGATGTCTTCGCCCAGCGCGTCGATCAGCGGCTTGCGCAGCGTCTGCATGACGGTGCCAAAGCGGCGCTGGGCATCGGGCACCTCGCCAAAGGCGGCCAGCCCGAGCGGCTGGGCGGTCTGGGCGATCTCGTCGAGGTAGGGATGCAGCACTTCCATGAAGCCGGCAAAGTCGGCGCGGATTTTTTCCTGAGTCCAGCCGATGTCGCGGTGGAACTGGTTTTCGACGAACTGGGCGGTCAGCCGCCCCTCCAGTTCCTGCTTGACCGGGCCGGGCGCCACGGTTTCCCAGTCGTGCATCAGGGTGTGCATCTCCTGCACGCCGGGCCGAAAGCCGGCCGGGGAAAACATTGGCGTCGAATGGCTGACCAGCACCGCCCGGCCGCGCCGCTTGGCGGTCAGCGCCTCGCCCAGGTTGTCCATGATGTAGGGGTAGATGTTGGGCATATCGCCCAGCGCCAGCAGCGGATCGTCCTGCGCGGACAGGCCGCGCTCCTTGCCCGGCGCCCATTCGAGCGTGCCATGCGTACCCACATGCACCACCGCGTCGGCCTGCAGCTGCGTGCGCAGCCAGAGGTAGGTCGCCAGGTAGCTGTGGCTGAGCGGCACAGCCGAGCGGTGGCTGATGCGCTTTTTGCGCAGCTCGGCGGCGGTGCCGGCGGTGATTTCATGGCGCAGCGGCTGCGGCATGACGACCACGTTGCCCAGCAGCACGCGCGGGATGATGAAGGCCGGCTCGGTCTGGCCGTCGGCAGCGGTGTGTGGCCGCAGCATCAGGGCGGTTTCAGGCGCGCCCCAGTAGGCTTCGATGCGGGTTTGCGTCTCGGGCGGCAGCGCGCGGAACCAGGTCAGGTAGCGGCGCAGCGGCAGCGCATCGGCCAACCCCTGCGCTGGCAGGCCGGCCAGGGTTTCGGGTTTGTAGAAAGCCGCCAGCGTGGCCTGAACCTGCGGCGTGATGGCCTCGGCGCTGGGGGTCTGGGTGTCGTAGCCGGCGGTTTTCATGGCGGCCAGCATGTTCTGCAGGCTTTTGGGCACGTTCAGGAAGGACGCGCCGAAGTTGCCCTCGCCCTGCGGGTAGTTGTAGACCATCATGGCGAC
>JAQGNK010000147.1 GCA_028291905.1 Polaromonas sp. | reverse complement strand
GGAGATGACCGGCGAGCCGATGGACCTGCTGCGCCGCACGATTGCCGGCCACATCCGCCACCCCAACACCGCCGGCGCGCTGGTGATCGCGCTGGGCTGCGAGCGCAACAACATCTGGGGTTTTCTGGAGCAGGAAAAGCTGGCCGTCGGGCCCGAGCTGCAGACGCTGGTGATCCAGGATTCGGGCGGCATGCTGGAAACCATCGCCAAGGGCAAGGACATGATTCGCGCCATGCTGCCCGAAGCCAACAAGGTCCAGCGCGTGCCGTGCTCGGTCGAGCACATCATCGTCGGCCTACAGTGCGGCGGCTCGGACGGCTTTTCGGGCCTGTCGGCCAATCCGGCGCTGGGCGTGGCGATGGACCTGCTGGTGAAGAACGGCGGCACCGCCATCTTGAGCGAAACCAGCGAAATCTACGGCGTCGAGCACACGCTGACCTGCCGCGCGGTGACGCCTGCCGTCGGCCAGAAGCTGGTGGACCGCATGAACTGGTGGCTGGAGTACAACAAGGGCCGCGACACCCAGATCAACGGCCGCGTCAGCCCCGGCAACAACGCCGGCGGCCTGGCCAACGTGCTGGAAAAGTCGCTGGGCGGCGCCAAGAAGGGCGGCAGCAGCCCGCTGATGGAAGTCTATGGCTACGCACATCCGGTGACACAGCACGGGCTGGTCTTCATGGACACGCCGGGCTACGACCCGGTCAGCGCCACGGGCCAGATCGCCGGCGGCGCCAACCTGATCGCCTTCACCACCGGGCGCGGCTCGTGCTTTGGCTCGGTGCCCGCGCCTACCCTAAAACTGGCCAGCAACACGCCGATGTTCAGCCGGATGAAAAACGACATGGACCTTAACTGCGGCACCATCATCGACGGCGAAGCCACGCTGCAGGACATGGGCCAGCAGATTTTCGAGCTGATCCTGCGCACCGCGTCGGGCCAGAAAAGCAAAAGTGAAATGGTTGGCATGGGCGAAAACGAGTTTGCCCCCTGGCCCATTGGAGTGCTTGCCTGATGACTGAATTTCTTGACCACGTCCGGGCGCTGCTGGGTGATGCCCATGTGCTGACCACTGATCTGGCGGCTTACGCGACCGACTGGCGCGGCAAGTTCACCGGCCGGCCGCTGGCCGTGCTGCGGCCGGCCGACACGGCTCAGGTGGCCGCCGTTGTCAGCCTCTGCGCCACGCGCGGCGTGGCCATCGTGCCGCAGGGCGGCAACACCGGCATGTGCGGCGGCGCCACGCCCGACGGCAGCGGCCGCCAGGTGGTGCTGAGCCTGGGCCGGCTGAACCGGGTGCGCGCCATTGACCCGCTGAACAACACCATGACGGTCGAAGCCGGCTGCGTGCTGCAGACCATCCAGGCACTGGCCGTCGAGCATGACCGGCTGTTTCCGCTGTCGCTGGGCGCCGAAGGCTCCTGCCAGATCGGCGGCAACATCGCCACCAATGCCGGCGGCGTGCAGGTGCTGCGCTACGGCAACACGCGCGACCTGGTGCTGGGGCTCGAAGTGGTCTTGGCCGACGGGCAGGTCCTCAACCTGCTGCGCGCGCTGCGCAAGGACAACACCGGCTACGACCTCAAGCACCTGTTCATCGGCTCCGAAGGCACGCTGGGCATCATCACCGCCGCCGTGCTCAAGCTGTTTCCGGCGCCGCATGCCACTGCCGTCGCGTTTGCCGCATTCCAGACGCCCCAGCAGGCGCTGCAGCTGCTGGGGCTGATGCGCGGCCATCTGGGCGACCGCTTCACCGCGTTCGAGCTGATGAGCCAGGCCAGCGTGGCCATGGTGCGGCAGTATTTTCCGGCCACCCCGGCGTTGTTCGGGGCAAAACACCCCTGGCATGTGCTGATGCAGGCCAGCGACGCCGCCGGCCAGGACGCGCTGGACGCCGCTTTCCAGGCGGCGCTGGAAGCGGCGCTGGCGCAGGGGGTCATCGACGATGTGGTCGTCGCCACGTCCGAGGCGCAGGCCCATGAGCTGTGGGCGGTGCGCGAGAACATCAGCGAAGCCCAGCAGCATGACGGCAACAACATCAAGCACGACATCGCCGTGCCGGTGTCCAGCGTCTCGGCGTTCATCGACGAGGTGCTGCCGCTACTAGAAGCCGCCTACGAAGGCGTGCGGCCCATTGTTTACGGCCATCTGGGCGACGGCAATCTGCATTTCAACGTGTCGCGCCCGGCCGGCTGGACCACGCCAGCCTGGCAGCTGGAAACCGATAGCGTCAACAAGGTGGTGCTCGACGTGGTGGCCCGGTACCACGGATCGTTCAGCGCCGAGCACGGCCTGGGCCAGCTCAAGAGCCACGAAATGCTGCTGTACAAGGCGCCGCTGGAAGTGGCGGTGATGCGCAGGGTGAAGCAGGCGCTGGACCCGCACGGGCTGATGAACCCGCGCAAGCTGCTGCCGGACTGAAATTCAAGTAAAAAATGGCTTTGGCGCAGGCAGTGCGTGCGCAAGCTGCTATTGAAACAATAGTCATTCGATGGGGGGCCGCCGCTGCCGCTCAGCCCAAGCCCGCAGGCAGTGAAACGCTAAAAAATTCAGCAAAATTAGGCCCTGGCGCATGCGCATAATGCGCGAGCAGCTATTAAATCGATAGTAAATCTGGCCGACGCGCCAGGCACGGAAAAACGCAACATGACCCACGCCGCCGCTCCACTTTCACGCTACCCGCTGACGCAGCTGACCCCGCTCATCGAGGCGCTGTTCACCGGCACCGGCATGGAGGCCGACAAGGCCCGCGCCATCGTCCATTCGCTGCTCACCGCCGACAGCATGGGCCACAGCACCCATGGCCTGGCGCTGGTGCCGATGTACCTGGAGGCGGCGCATTCAGGCGTGATGACGCTCACCGGCGACATGGAGGTCGTCAACGACAGGGGCGGCTGCGTCACCTGGAACGGCCGGCGCCTGCCGGGCTCGTGGCTGATTTCGCGCGCCATCGATGTGGCGCTCGAACGCATAGCCCAGCACGGCGTCGTCACCGTGGCGATTGGCAACAGCCACCACACCGGCGCGCTGGCCGTGTACCTGCCGCGCCTGACCGAGCGCGGCCTGATGGTGCAGCTGGTCTGCTCCGGCCCCGCCGCCAAAGGCGTGGCGCCGTTCGGCGGCAGCGAGCCGCTGTTCACGCCCAACCCGATGGCCGCCGGCATCCCCACCAAGGGCGACCCGGTGCTTCTGGACATCAGCTCGTCCATCACCACGCTCAACAGCGCGCGCCAGCTGGTGGCCCGGGGCGAGCGCTTTCCCGCGATGTGGGCGATGGACAAGGCGGGCCATCCCACCGACGACCCGAATGTGGTGGTGAGCGGCGGCGGCACGCTGCTGCCGGTGGGCGGCTTCGACCACGGCCACAAGGGCTACGGCATGGCGCTGCTGGCCGAGGCGCTGACGCAGGCCGTGCCGGGCTACGGCCGGGCCGACGAGCCCAAGGGCACGACCCTCGGCATCTACCTGCAGGTGACCGACCCGCAGGCTTTCGGCGGGCTCGATGCGTTCACGCGGCAATCGCAGTGGCTGGTCGATGCCTGCCATGCCAACCCGCCCTTGCCCGGCGGCCCCAGGGTGCGCCTGCCGGGCGAACAGGCGCTGGTGCGGCAGCGGCAGGCGCTGGAAATGGGCGTGCCGCTGAGCCAGGGCACCGTCGAGGCGCTGGCGCTGCTGGCTAAAGGCGCGGGGCTGGCGTGGCCGGCCGCCACCGGGCGATAAATCTCCTGCGGGCGCGGTCGGGTCGAAACGCGACTGCCTGCCCGCGTGCCGGGCTGCCGCTGATGGCCTGGCGCAACCTGCTTCAACTCAGCAAGTTGCGGTTTCGCCGGCCTCAAGCCACATGCGCAACGGCAGCGCGGACGGCGCCGGTGCTGAAATAGGCATCCAGGTTCTCCAGCACCAACTCGGCCATGGCTTGCCGGGTTTCATGGGTGGCGCTGGCGAGGTGGGGCAGGAGCACCACATGTTCCAGCGCCAGCAGCCGTTCAGGCACGCGGGGCTCGTCGGCGTACACATCCAGCCCTGCGCCGGCGATAAGCCCTTGCTCGAGCGCCTCGATCAGCGCGCTTTCATCGACCACCGAGCCGCGCGACACATTGATGAGGTAGCCCTTGGGGCCGAGGGCTTGCAGCACCCCGGCGGACACCAGGTGGCGGGTTTCGGGGCCGCCCGCGCTGACGACCACCAGAAAATCAGCCCACCGGGCCAGCGACTCCAGCGTGGCTTCGTAGCCATACGGCACCGACGGGTTGGGGCGCCGGTTGTGATAGCGCACCTCCATGTCAAAGCCGCTGGCGCGCCGGGCCACGACCTGGCCGATGCGGCCCAGCCCCAGGATGCCCAGGCGCTTGCCGCTGACGCTGGTGGACAGCGGGAACTGGCCCTTGAGCCAGTCGCCGCGCCGCACAAAACGGTCGGCTGCGCTGAAACGCCGGGCCACATCCATCACCAGGCCAAAGGCGGTGTCAGCGACGCAGTCGTTCAGCACGTCGGGCGTGTAGCCCACGGCAATGCCGCGCGCGCCGGCGGCGGCCAGCGGCAGGGTTTCGGTGCCGACGCCGAAGCTGGAGATGACCTTGAGACTGGGCATGGCCGCCAGCGTGGCTTCGCTGACGCCGAAGCGCGCGCTGGTCACATAGCCGGTGAATTCGTGGCCGTGCTGCGCAAGGAATGCCGTGGGATCGGCTTCCTTCCAGAGCGGATACACGTCATAACGGGTGTTGAGTTCGGTGGCAAACAGGGGCGGGATCTCTGCGTGCTGGAGGAGTCTGTGTTTCATGGTGTTCTGGAAAAATTGAATTTAAAGCGGGACGGCCATCTTGCGAGCCTGGCGCAGCAGCAGGCGCCAGGCGCCATCGGTGCGCCGCCAGACCTGGCTGACCTGCACGTCCAGGCTGCCGGGCTGGCCCTGCTTGACGGTGCTGTAGCGTGCCTGGTGATGCACCAGCGCAACGGCACCGGCCAGCTGCACCGACACGCCGGACAGTTCGATGCCGCGAAAAACCGACTCGCTGCTTTCCAGCGCGTCGATGAACGCTTCGCGCGTCTGGATGCGTCCATCGGAGTGGCTGTAGGTCAGGCCCTCCTCGGCCAGCGCCAGGAGCCGGGGGCGGCTGGCATCGAGGCAGGCCTGGCTCAGGGCATGCATGGCTTCCAGCACGGCGGCTTCATCGGCCGTGGCTTCGCGTGAGCCGCTGCTCAGGATGTGGGTTGGAGGGTTGCTGTTCATGGCTCTGTGGTTTGCATGGGTTTATTCAGGCTGGATGTTGGCGCCCTTGGCTACCTTCGCCCATTTGACCATTTCAGCATTGATGAAGTCGCCGAACTGCTGCGGCGAACCGTTGGCGGGCTCGATGCCAGCATCCTGCAGGATCTTGCGCACATCCGGCAGGGCCAGGATGCGGTTGACTTCGGTGTTGAGCCTGGCGACCGTGGCCTTGGGCGTGCCTGCCGGGGCCAGCAGGCCGCCCCAGGTGCTGGTCTCGAAGCCCGGCATGCCGGCCTCGGCCATGGTCGGCACCTCGGGCAGGATGGAGGAGCGCCTGGCGGTGGTCACGGCCAGGGCGCGAACGCGGTTGGCCTTGATCTGCACATGGACGGCGGCCACCGTGTCGAACATCAGCGACGTGCGGCCGCTGATCAGGTCGGGGTGCGCCAGCGTGCTGCCCTTGTAGGGAATGTGCGCCATGTCCAGCCCGGCCATGCTTTTAAACAGCTCGCCCGAAAAATGCGGCGCCCCGCCCGAACCGCTGGAGGTAAACGACAGCTCCGCCGGATGCGCCTTGCCGTAGGCGATGAGTTCCTTGACCGACTTGACCGGCAGCGCAGGCGACACCACCAGCACCAGCGGCACCACATGCGTGAGCGCGACCGGCTCAAATCCCTTGACCGTGTCGAAAGGCAGCTTTTTCACCATGCTCGGGTTGATGGCGTGGGTGCTGGCCACCAGTGCGAGCGTGTAGCCGTCGGGCGCGGCCTTGGCGACGAAGTCGGAGCCGATGATGCCGGTCGCCCCGGCCTTGTTGTCGATCACCACCGACTGGCCCATGGACTCGGTCATCTTCTGCCCGATCAGCCGCGCGGCCAGGTCGATGGCGCCGCCCGGCGATGCCGGGACGACGATGGTGATGGGCTTGGACGGGAAAGTCTGGGCGCGCGCGGTTCCGCACCGGCGCGGTTTTCGACGATCACCGGAACGCCCAGCGCATCGCCGAGCGGCTTGCTGATGATCCGGGCAATGATGTCGGACGTGCCGCCGGGCGCGTTGGGCACGATGATTTTCAGGGGCTGGCTGGGCCAGGCCTGCGCCCAGGCGCAGCTTCCCGCCGTTGATGCCGCGAGGGCGAATGATGCGAGCACCTGCAAGGCGCGGCGGCGTTGGGCCATGAGCTTGTCTCCTTTTTTGATGAATCAGGTACCGGCCTGCATGACAAGCCAGATACGAATTTCATCATCCGTGACGATGCGCGTCTATTCCAAATGCGGCATCAAAAGATGCTCGAATTGAATCGCCAGTCGGCGAAATTCGCTTAATGCGCGAGGCCATGGATGTCCTGCCGGGGCAGGCTGCAGGTGTCAGCTGACGGAATTGCCTGGCTGCGATTTCCGCGCTGCTGTATGACTGAGGACGCCAATCAAAAAACCACCCGTGCTGGCGGGTGGTTTTTTGATTTTCATGCTGGTTTCCAAAGGGCGGGCCGCTGGTCAATCTGCCGCATCGCCTGAACAGGCGATGCGAATCTTTCGCCATCCAATTCATCTGTCCCGGCATTGGCCGGCCGTGCCAAGACGCAGTAAGGCAAGCGCCAGAGACGGCTGCCGGCGCAGCGCGACTCCCTGCTGCCTTGCTGCGCGACTGGCTTACTGTCTTTACTGGGACTTGATGCCGGCGGTCTTGATGACCTGGGTCCAGCGGGCCTCCTCGCTTTTGACGAACTCGGCGTAGGCCTTGGCGCCCGGCTGGGGCACGATGAAGCCCTGCGACTCCAGACGCTGCTTCACAGCCGGCGAGCCCATCACCTGCGCCAAGGCCGCTTCGAGCTTGTCCACGACGGGCTGGGGCGTGCCCTTGAGCGCGGAGATGCCCGACCACGACAGCGCCTCGAAGCCTTTGTAGCCCGACTCGGCCACCGTGGGCACGTCCGGGTACAGCGGGTTGCGCTGCGCG
>JAQGNK010000116.1 GCA_028291905.1 Polaromonas sp. | reverse complement strand
AGTCGTTACAGCGCTGAACCCTAACGTGACGCAATCCATCAGCTTCGTGGTGCTGGTCAATAACACGGCCACCATCGGCACGTCCACCACCACCAACACGGCCACCTACAACCCAAGCGATGCACCGGCTGCGACTGCGGCCGTGCCAGGTACCCTGGGTTCAAGCACCAACCCGGCAAGCTACACGGTAACCGCCAGCTACAGCATCGCGATGGGCGCCACTGCCTCGACCGCAGTGACTGCCAAAGACGCGGTGGCCGGCACGCCTAACGGCACCAGTGCCGACTTGACGGTTCAGCCAACGGTTTCTCCTGGCGGCAGCGTCCTGTTCACGCAGACGGTTTACAACACGGGTAACGCCACCGACACGGTGAACGTCACGGCCCTGGCCTCGACGTTCCCGGCAGGCACCACGTTCCAGTTCTTCAGCTCTGGCGGCGTCGTGGCATTGCTCGACACCACGGGCGACGGCGTTGTGGACACCGGACCCATCCCCGTCAACAGCAGCGTGAACATCATCATTCGCGCCAATGTGCCGGCTGGTACCACTGCTGCGGGTCCTTATACCGTTAACGTGCGCGGCGTTTCCGCTGGCGACAGCAGCCAGATCGACGCAACGCAAGACCGGGTCACCGCGCTGGTTGCAAGCGCTGCTCTGATTGACCTGACCAACACCGCTGTCGGCACCGGCATCGGCAACGTCGGCAATGGTGACCTGGGTGCAGGCCCAAGCCCGTCGCCAACGACCACTGTCAGCACGCCGGCAGGTTCATCGGCATTGTTCACGCTGTTCCTCAAGAACAACGACTCCATCGCCAACACCTACACCCTGTCCTCCAGTCAGACGGCCGCCTTCCCTGGCTCCCTGCCAGCAGGCTGGACCGTGAAGTATGTGGCCGGTGGCGCAGGCTGCTCCGCTGCTGCCATCGCTCAGCCGGTGAGTGTTGCCGTGGCAGCGCAAGTTCAGGTTGACGCCTGCGTGACGCCGCCCGTGACGCAAACGCCAGTGACGGCCCAGCCGATGTACTTCCGCGTGACCTCGACAGCTGTTGCAAGCACCGGCGCCATCGTGTCCGACACGAAGCTCGATGCCGTGACCGTGACGACCGCGATGACCTTTGGCGCCACCCTGACGCCTGACAACAACGGTCAGGTCGCCGCAGGCGGCTCCGTGGTCTATGCCCATACGCTGACCAGCACTGGCGCACAGTCTTGCGGTGCCTACACCCTGGCTGCTTCGCCAACCGCGGCCGACGTCACCCTGGGCTGGACGACCGTCATCTATGTTGACGTCAATGGCGACGGCCAGCTCGACGCAGGCGACACGCTGTACACCGGCGCTACGCTGAGCCTTGCGGCGGCCCCTGCCACGCAAAAACTGCTCGTCAAGGTGTTCGCACCCGGCGGCGCAGCGGCAGGCGCAGCTGACGTGGCAACCGTGACGGCAACGTTCTCGGCCAATTGCGGCACGCCTTCGGCAATCGACACCAGCACCGTCATCACCGGCCAGATCCGTCTGGTAAAGACCCAGGTGCTGAATGCGGCTGTGGCGGGCGTTTGCCCGGCAGTGCCTGCAACGCCGGCTTTCAGCGCTGCGCCCATCATGGCCGCCAAGCCTGGTGACTGCATCGTTTATCGCGTGGTTGCGACCAATGAAGGCGCTGCCCCGGTGACCAACCTGGCGATCAACGATGCCATTCCGGCCTACACCAGCCTGACGGGTGCAACCCAGCCGGCTGCGCAATGCACGTCCACCGGCATTTCCGGTACGGCTGTTGCCTACGCGCAGACCGCAGTTGCCGTGAGCTGTGGCAGCCCTGCCAACTCGGTAATCCCTGGCGGCCTGGCAACGATGACCTTCTCCGTGAAGATCAATAACTAAGCATGGCTAGCTTGGCTCCGGCTGCCTTCGGGCAAACCGGAGCCCTGGTGCGAAACGCACGCTCTCGAGCGTTTTGTTTCGTACTTTTTTCTGTGCCACTTGGGGCGGCGATGTCACCAGGTGGCACAGAAAAAAGTCAATCTTTTCCTAATTCAAACGCAGGGCTCGCGCAGCGAGGTCCGCGAAAAAGTGAGTGATGTGCTGTTTCCTTCCTCTCTTCAACGTTTTGTAGCTGCACTGGTCATTGGCATGGCCATGCTGCTGGCCCATGTGCCGGCACAGGCCGTTCCCGCACAGGCTGGCACGGCGATTCGCAATGTGGCGTCCGCCACTTATGTGCCGGCTGGCTTCACGCAAGTAGAAACCGCTGATTCAAACCATGTTCTGGTAACCGTCCAGGCTGTTGAAATGCTGTCGCTGACGCAAGACCAAAGCGTCGTGCGTCCCCCGAATGTGCAAGTCACGCTCAATCACCTGCTCACCAACACCGGCAATGTCCGGTCTGACTACACGATAGGCTTTGTCAACAGCGGCGCAGGCTGCCCGACCCCGATACTGAGCCTGGGTGCGCTGCGCGTGCTGCGCGATCTCAATAACAACGGCGTGGCAGATGCGGGCGACCCGGTCGTGGCGCTGGGTATCAGCGGCTCCATTACGCTGCAGCCCGGTGAAACAGCCGGACTGCTGGTGCAGGGAACCCTGCCGGCCGCATCTGCCGGCAGTGCCTGCACCCTGCTGACCGCCACCACTGCAGCCACCGCCGCCACCGCCACCAATCGCGACATCATCACCATCAGCAATGCAGCCGTTCTGTCGCTGACCAAGAGTGCCAGCTATCCTGGCGTGGTCGTGCCTGGCGTCACCCGCATCGACTTCACGGTGAGCGGCTCCAATATTGGCGCGCAGGACGCGCAGCCTGTCGGAACGGCAGCTCCCGCCGGCACCGCTATATTTGTCAATGGCGCACCTTCCAGCCTGGTGCTGATCCGGGACATGATTCCTGCCGGCACGCAATACATAGCGGGCACATTGCAAACCACGGCTGCCGGCGCCGTGCGCCTGTTCCGCCTGCCAGGCGATCCGGCTTTCAGCTACCGGACCGCGGACGACGCGGCTGCGGTGGAGGTAGCCATCGGCATTCCGGCGGGCGTGGTGCGCAACGGCACCGTGGCCCTGCAATTTGCCGTGCGTGCCAATGCCGACCTGAGCAGCGACATCCGCAACATTGCGCAAAGCTATTACCACGACGGCGACAAGCCTGTCGTGTCGCCCTCCAACCTGGTCATCATTGCCTCCAGCCAGAGCCGAATAGGTGTGGCCAAGGCGGCTTCGATGGCCTTGCTGAACCGTGCGCCCAACGGTGCGCTCGATGGCACGGCTACCGTGCGCTTCAGCATCCTGCTGCGCAATTACGGAGGCGTTGCGCTCTATGCCGTTCAGGCGCCCGACCTGCTCGAAGGTGCCGGCGCCACGCAATTTGGCAGCTACACCCCCAATGCCGTGCCTGCCGCCAACCAATACACCATCATTCCCGGATCGCTGGTGCTTGCCAGCCCCAATGGCGGTGCGGCGGGCACCGTGGCAGCTATCAATCCCGAATTCAACGGAACCGCAGCCGCTCAAAACTTGCTTGCTGCCGGTGCGCTGTTGCCGGTAGGCGGCGACATTACCGTGCAGTTCGAGGCGCGCATCAACTTTACCGGACGCACGGGCACGCTGTACAACACGGTGCGCGGCCAGGCTTCCGTCAATCCCGGCGGGGCGCCTGATATTTTTGATGACTCATCGAACGGCATCAACCCCGACGTGAACGGCAATGGCAACCCCAATGACGACAGCTCGCCCACGCCGGTCGCTACCTTGTTGCCGGCCCTGTCCATCGTCAAGACGGTTTCTCTGCCGCGCCGCGTCAGCCTGGGGGTGTATGAGCTTGACTACACCTTCAAGGTCGCCAACACCGGCCAGGCAGTCGCACCCAATGTGCGGGTCATCGACAACCTGAACTGCACCTTTGATATGGACAAGGCGGACGGCGCCATTGCCACATGGGAGCTGATCACCCGGCCTGCCGTCAAGAACGGCAACCTGGCTACCTCTGCCAGTTTCACCGGCCGAGCCAGCTGCAACCGCAGCCAGCTCAGCAGTGCCGATCCTTATGTGCTGCCGACGGAAGTGGTGCTGTCCATGGTGGACGGCAGCCGTCCCCTGGCGCCTGGTCAAACCGAAGAAATCACCTTTACCGTGCGGGTCAAGGAAAAACCGGCTTTCATCGGCTCGCGCGTCACGCTGGCCAATAAAGCCTGGGCCGCCGCCTTTGATCAAAATGCCGTCAACACCACGCCCTCCATGCTGGTGGCGGCGGAATCGAATTCAGTGCGCTATCTGCTGATCGACCCGCAAGGCACGGTTTACAACGCCATCACGCGCCAGCCCGTGGCCGGCGCAATCGTTACCTACAGTCGCCAGTCGTGCATCAGTGGCGCTGGCGGACCGGTTACCCCGGCGGAAATTTACGGCAGTGGCTCGGGCGGATACACCTTCAATGCCGACGGCTCGGTCTCCATGACCACTGGCGTGGACGGCACCTGGCAGTTTTTTCTGCAGTCGCCGCCTGTCACCAGCCTATGCACCTATGGCATCGGGGTAACCCCGCCGGCGGGCAGCGGCTATGTGGTGTCCAAACTGATTCCGGCCGCCACTGGCAGCTTCGACAGCTGCGGCGCCATCGTTTCCAATGTGGCGTCACCACAAAACGGCGAACCCACGACGCATTACGCTGCCGTGCGCGCGGGTGTGAAATCCGACAGCTCCATCTGCGAAAGCCTGAACAACCATATTCCGCTGGACCCAGGCAATCTGCTGGGGCTGGTGCTGCAAAAAGACGGCAGCAAAAAGACGGCAGAGTTCGGTGACTTCATCGACTACGCCCTGACGATCACCAACAAGACTGGCTTTCCTGTCACTGGCATTACTTTCAACGACTTTCTGCCGGCCGGATTTGCTTATGTGGCCAACAGTGCCCGCCTGAACGAGGTTGCCACCGCCAATCCGGCCGGTGGTTCGGGCCCCTCGCTGGTGTTTAGCTTTCCTTCCTTGTCCCTTGGCGTGGACAAGTCGGCCACGGTGCGCTACCGCCTGCGTATCGGCGTGGGCGCGCCTACAGCTGGCGATGCTGTCAATCGTGCACGCGCCAGTTCAGGGCCAATGCAGTCCAACCAGGCCTCGTGGCGCGTGCGTGTCACCGGTGGAGTTTTTTCTGACGAAGCCTTTGCTTTCGGCACGGTTCACATGGAGTGCCGCCGCGACGGCAAAGACGCCGATGGCCTGAAAAACGGTGACGATGAAATCGGTATTCCCGGCGTGCGCCTTTACATGGAAGACGGCACCAGCGTCATCACCGACATTGAGGGCAAATGGAGCCTTTACGGCCTCAAGCCGATCACCCATGTCTTGCGCGTGGACGAAACCACGCTGCCGCCGGGCGCTCGTCTTGAGGTGCTGGACAATCGCAACGCCAAGAATCCGGCCAGCCGTTTTGTCGATCTGAAGAAAGGCGAGTTTCACAAAGCCAATTTCATCGTCGGCAACTGCGATGCGCCTGATGTGGTGCAGGACATAGCTGCTCGCCGCAAGGGCTTGATGGAGCGGCCTGATGCAGAGGGCGAAGCCGCAGTGCGCGCACGCCTTGACCCGGAAGGCAAAGCTGTCAACCTGGGCGATACCCGTGCCTTGCCTTCCACTGGCCAGTCCAGCCTCACAGGCACTGCCGGCATCACGGTGCCAACAAGCCAGGCATTGATCCAGTTGCCCACCGGCACCCCCAACACCAATACGTTCATCGGCGGCGTAGCCAGTGCCGGAGCCTTGAACGGCACCTTGGGCCAGGCGCAGCAAGCCGGCAGTTTCGCACCGCTCATTCCCCTGGCAGGTATTAACGAAGTCAACAGCCGTAGCGCCCGCTTGCTGCCTGCCGCCCAGCCTTTGCTGCAACAAGCCGTGCCCAGCAGCATCGAGCTTGAAAAAGTCATCATCGACCTGGACAACAGCGCTGGCTTTATCGAACTCAAAGACCAGGACACAGTTGCCAGCCAGACCGTCAATGTGCGTGTCAAGGGCATGGCCGGCACCCAGCTTCGTCTTCACCTCAACGGCCAGCCCATCGACGAGCGGCGGGTCGGCAAAAAAGCCGTGCTGCCTTCCGCCAAGCTTGGCGCCTGGGAATACATCGGTGTCCAGCTCAAGCCGGGCGCGAATACCCTGCGCCTGGATGTGGTGGATGACTATGGCGTGACCCGCGACAGCCGGCAGATCAGCCTGGTCGCACCCGACAAGCTCAGCCTTATCCAGGTGGATGTTCCCGCCACTGCCCAGGCTGACATGCGCACGCCGGTGCTTGTCAAGGTCAGGCTGACCGACGCCAGCGGCGTACCCGTGACTGGCCGCACGCAGCTCACGCTGGAGACTGATCGTGGCCGCTGGCTCGACGAAGACCTGAATCCTGGAGAGCCTGGCACGCAGGTTTTTCTTGAGGGCGGCGTTGCAGAGTACCGCTTGTTGCCGCCCGGCGAGCCCGGTGACATGCGCGTGCGTGTGTCCGCAGGCGCTTTCATCAAGGAAGTCCGCGTGGCGCTGCTGCCTGACCTGCGCCCTATGATCGGCGTTGGCATCATTGAAGGTACGCTTGACTTCACCAAGCGCAGTGCCCTTGCCCTGGGCCAGATGCCTGCCGGTGCTGCTTTTGAAACCGAGCTTTCCGGCTTTGCCGGCAGCGACACCGCCAGTTCACGCGGTGCCGCACGCAGTGCCTTTTTCTTCAAGGGCGCAGTCAAGGGCGAATACCTGCTGACAGCTGCCTACGACTCCGACAAAACCACCAAGGGCCGGCTCTTCCGCGACATCCGCCCTGACGAGTTCTATCCTGTCTATGGCGACTCTTCGGTGCGCGGCTTCGACGCGCAAAGCACGCAAAAACTCTATGTGCGGATTGATAAAAACCGCTCCTACCTTTTATATGGCGACTTCACCACCGCCAGCACTTCTGAAGTCCGGCAGCTGAGCCAGTCCAGCCGCACGCTGACCGGCATCAAGCATGTGTATGAAACCGACACTGTCCGCGCCACCAGCTATGCCTCGCGCACGGCGCAAACCCAGCGTATCGAAGAATTTCCCGCATTGGGCATTTCGGGCCCTTACTTCCTGAATGCTGGCAATGGTGACCTGCTGGCCAACAGTGAAAAAATTGAAATCCTGGTGCGCGACCGTAACCAGCCCAACATCGTATTGCAGACCACCTCGGTGGCGCGTTTTACCGACTACACCATCGAGCCGCTGACCAGCCGCTTGCTGTTCACCCGACCAATTGCTTCAGTCGATGCGAATCTCAACCCGCAGTCCATCCGGGTGACTTACGAAGTTGACAGTGGCGGGGCGAAATTCACCGTTGCCGGCACCGATGTCCAGGTCAAGCTGGGTGAAAAGCTGCAGGTCGGCATGGTCGCCAGTACCGATGAAAACCCGGAAAACAAACGCAAGCTGGGCGCCCTGACCGCCATCGCCCGTATTGGCGAGGCCACCACGTTGGCCGCCGAACTGGTGCGCACCGAAACCGACCTGAAGGGCACGGGCAGCGCCAGCCGGATTGAACTGCGCCACCAGGATGAGAAGTTGGGTGCCGTGGCCCAAATCGCCAAAACCACCGCGAGTTTTGACAACCCGGGCTCAGCCTTCAGCGCTGGCCGCACCGAAGCCGTGGCCCGTGCGGACTACAAGGTGAACGAGACCACCCAGGTGCGCGGTGAAGCCATCTACAGCAAGGACGCCCTCGCCAGCGGCGACCGCAAAGGCATTGCCGTGGGTGTGCAAAAGAAACTCGGCGACACCCTGATGGGCGAGGTCGGCGTGCGCCATGGGGAAAACTCCAGCCCCACCGCCTCGATGTTTGACTACAACCAGGTGTCCACCAACAGCAGCGCGCTGGGTTCCGGCACCTCCGGCAATTCCGTCACCAGCCTGGGCGCTTCCGCCGCTGCTGCCACCACGAACGACCAGGACATCACGACCGTTCGCGGCCGCCTGACCAGTGTGGTGCCCAATCTGCCGCAGGCGCAAGTGTTTGTGGAGGCCGAGCAGGACATCAATCACAGCGACCGCCATGTGCTGGCTGCCGGCGGCAACTACGCCATCACCGACAAGACCCGTGCCTATGGACGCTATGAATTCATCTCCAGCCTGGACGGCCCTTACGGCCTGAACAGTTCGTCCAGCCGCAACATCGGCATTCTGGGCGTCGAGAGCAACTACATGGAAGGCGGCCGCGTTTACAACGAGTACCGCCTGGCCGACTCGCTGGATGGCCGCACCGGCCAGGCGGCCATGGGCGTGCGCAACACTTTCAAGGTGAGCGAGCAGTGGCGCCTGACGGCCGGCATCGAGCGCACCAAGTCCATCGGCGGCGGCACTTCTTCCGGCATCGTTGGCCAGGGCAACTCGACCGCTATCGTCACCGGTGCCGAATACCTGAGTGACCGTGTCAAGGCCAGCGGCATTCTTGAAGCCCGTCAGGGCGATGACAGCAACAGCTACCTTTCAAGCCTGGGCGTGGGCTACAAGATCGACACCGACTGGTCTTTGCTAGCACGCAGCATCATCAGCGACAGCAAGGGACAGGGCGCTAACGCCGGCAACAACCGCCTGCTGTCACGCCAGCAGATCGGCGTGGCCTATCGCCCGGTGAATCAGGAGGAGTGGAATGCCCTGGCCCGGTATGAACATAAGACCGAGCGCGTCAATGGCACCGGCTCGGCGCTGGGCGCTGCCAGCGGCAGCGTTTTCGGCAGCAATGCCGGCCAGTCCGGCACTTACAGCGCAGACATTGTGTCGGCTCATTTCAATTACAACCCTCAACGCGGCAGTTACCTCATGGGCCGCTACGCCGGCAAGGTATCGACTGCCGACGATAGCTTTTTGCGCAGCACCTACTGGGCGCACCTGCTCCAGGGGCGCTACCTGCTTGATCTGTCCAGTGATTGGGATCTTGGCCTCCAGGCGGGCCTGCTGTACGGCAAGGGAGGCGCACTGCAAAAGACCGCCGGTGTCGAGCTTGGCTACCAGGTTGCCAAAGACCTGTGGGTATCGGCTGGGTATAACTTTGTCGGCCTGAAAGACCGTGACCTGGCAGCCGGCGAATACACCAGCGAGGGCGTCTATATCCGCCTGCGTTTCAAGTTCGATGAAAACAGCTTTTCAACCGCTTCGCCCGCTGCTACCAAATAGTACGCAGCAAACGGCTGTCTTTGCCAGTGCGGGCTGACAGTTTCAGCCAGGCAGCTTGATTGCTAGAAAATTCATAGCTGGTTGCGCAGGCGCTGCCTACGCTAAAGTCATTTTTCATGCCCAATCATCAAGTCTTTCCACTGTTGCCGCTCTTCTTCCTGCGCTAAGGAAGGATGGGATGGCGGCATCCGAGTCTGGAACGAGCCCGTCGGGCTAACACCAGCCAGAGCCTGAGCGGTCTTTGTCAATCAGGATAACGCTTTGGTGTCTCACACGCAGCCTGATGGATGCATGGAGCCTGGGTAACTCGACGCCGGAATTTCTGATCCAAATTGCCGGCCGGCTTTGACCTGAAAGTTATCGCGGAGGCTTGTCAGGCAATCCGCGAAGGCATTGCAGGGGCGCGCCAAGTGCTCGTATTGGTAGTGCCCGCGTGGGACTGGGCTGGCTACCGCTGCCGTGCACCCGACGCAGCGCGAGCCCTGGACAAACGGCAGGTTCGCATCGAGGAATTCTCGGACACAGCGCACTGCGGCTAACTTGCATGCTGGCAAGTCTGCGCGACTTTCCAGTCGTCAATTCAAGGATCGGGGGCGATTAGAGCGGAATCACCCTGAGTGGCAAACGCTGCTCAGCCCTGGCAGGCTCGACCGGATTTGAGAAGCCCCGCATCCTTGTCTTCCTTCAGCACCGGAAGGAGAAACACGGGAACAGCGGGAAACTTACGTCATGGACCATGAAAAATGGCTGCAGCGCACGAATTACATACGCAAGCAGCTATTAAAAAATAGCAAAAAGGTGATTGAGAGGCGGCTGCCAGTCAGAGCGGAGCCGCTCTGACTAAGCAAGTCGAGCGCATCAGTGCTCGGTATCCGATCAATCTACTTTCACCTGGAAAAGGACATCACCAATGCCGCCAGGATTCAGGGAGCCCGTGAATTTCCAGTTGACACTGCCCGTGCTGCTCGCCCCTGTCTGGCTCAGTGTGCAATTTACCGCCAATGCGGGCGATGGATTGAACGGCGTGTTTTTTGTGCATGCCGTCAGCGTGGCTGGCGTCGTGCCCGTGGTGCTTGAAACAAAGCTCGTGTAAACAGGGGTGGTGTCATTGACCATCAGATTGGTGATGGGCGTTGGCGCATTGTTGGTGTAAGTGATGCGGTATTCCAACGTCTCGCCCGACTTGGCCAAATTGTTGACGCCAAACACCAGCACGCCCTGGGTTACGTTGCGCACTTCCTTTTTCAGCTCCAGCGTGCTGCTGCCCATGGTGGTGATGTCATGCAGCGTGTAGCTCGCAGTCGGCAGCACCGGGCTGGCATTGCCATAGGTGAAGCTGGCCTGCACCGTCACATCATTGCTGTAGCCCATCTGCGCCGTGCCGGGAATGAACTCCTGCACGATCACACACACCTTCTGATTGAAAACCACAGGCGTTGC
>JAQGNK010000083.1 GCA_028291905.1 Polaromonas sp. | reverse complement strand
GTGTACAGGGTCAAACCTGACCAGCCTCGCGGTGGTGCCCAGAAAGTCCGTGAACCACACGCCGGCAATCGGTCACATCTCGAAGGCAGCCACCTCGGCCCCCCAGATCCGCACCCGCGCCGGCGCCTCCACCTGGTCCAGCGTGATGTGCAGGGCCAGCATGCCGGGGGCGCGCAGCACCATCTCGAAATGCTTGAGCTGCGGCTTGACCAGCGCCAGGCGCGGCAGCTCGCGCTGCGTCAGGAAATTGCCCGTGCCATCGACCACCATCCAGGCCCGGTCGAATTCCAGGCCGGTCTCCGTCAGCAGCGCCTGCGACACCGCCACCCCGGCGCAGGACTTGACCGGATAGACATACAGCCGCGAAATGACCGCCGCCAGATCGCAGGGCGCCTCGGCGATGGCCGTGCCGGCTGCGGCGGCGGGAATTTGATTCGATGATTCGCTCACGTTGGCGCCGTCCTTGTCAATTAAAAAGGCTGAAAGCCCAGGGCGCTTTATTCGCCCTGCCGCCCTTGAAGACGCCGATTCTGCACTGACTCCTAAAATGGGGCATGTCCAAAACCTTTGATGTCTGTATTCGCGGCGACGGCGTGGTCGGCCGCACCCTGGCCCTGCTGCTGGCGCGCGAGCGCTTGCGCGTGGCGCTGGTCGCCGGCCAGGCGCCGGCCGAGCCGCACGCGTCCGATGTGCGGGCCTACGCGCTGAACGGGGCGTCGCGCGAACTACTGCAAGGCCTGCGGGTCTGGCCCGACGCGCCCTTTGCCACGCCGGTCAGCCAGATGCAGGTCTGGGGCGACGACGGCGGCCGCATCGACTTCAGCGCTGCCAGCGTCGAGCAGGAGGCGCTGGCCTGGATCGTCGATGTGCCGGCGCTGGCGCACCAGCTGATCCAGGCGGTGCGCTACCAGCCGCAGGTCGAGCTGGTGGCGGCGCCAGCCAAGGCCGCGCTCACCGTGGTCTGCGAAGGCCGGCAAAGCGCCAGCCGCGATGAATTCGGCGTGCAGTGGACGGTAAAGCCCTATCCGCAAAAAGCGATTGCCGCCCGGCTGCTGGCCGATGTGCCGCACCACGGCATTGCCCGCCAGTGGTTTGCCGGCGGCGACATCGCGGCGCTGCTGCCGATGGCCGGCGAAGGCGGGAACTCTCTGGCGCTGGTCTGGTCTGTTTCGGTGGAACGGGCCGAAGCGCTGGAGCAGATGCCGCCCGAGGAATTTTGCGCCGCTCTGCAGGCCGTCTGCGGCCCGCAAGCCGGCAGCTTGACACTGACCAGCGAGCGCGCCAGCTGGCCGCTGGCGTTGGCCAATGTTGACCGCTGGGTGGGCGCTGGCTGGGCGCTGGCCGGCGACGCGGCGCACACGGTGCATCCGCTGTCGGGCCAGGGGCTGAACCTGGGGCTGGCCGATGCGGCCTGCCTGGCGCGGGTGCTGGCCGCGCGCGAATACTGGCGCGGCCTGGGGGACGAAAAATTATTGCGCCGCTACGAGCGGGCGCGCAAGGCCGACGTGGCGGCGATGGGCGCGGTGACCGACGGGCTGCATGGCCTGTTCGCCCAGACCGACGACCGCTGGCAGCTGCTGCGCAACTGGGGCATGAAAGGCTTTGCCCAGAGCGGCCTGCTCAAGCGCTGGGTGACGCGGCAGGCTGCCGGCCTGTGATGGATTGATTTGAAATTGCCGACATTTGTTGAAAGACCAGGAACACCATGAAACCTTCTCCATTGACCGCCGGCCTTCGCGCCCTGGGATTGGCCGGCCTGCTGGCCTGCAGCCTGGGCAGCGCCTTGGCGCAAGAAGACATCATCCGCAAAAACCTCGCCGAGCGGCTGCCGGCGCTGGCCAAGATCGATGAGGTCAGCAAGACGCCGATGAACGGGCTGTACGAGCTGCGCGTCAACGAGAGCGATATTTTCTACACCGACGCCGAGGGCAACTTTCTGATCCAGGGCAACCTGATCGACACCCGCGCCAAGCGCAACCTGACCGAGGAGCGGGCGGCCAAGCTGAGCGCCATCGACTTTGCCGCGCTGCCGCTGAAAGACGCCTTCACCCAGGTGCGCGGCACCGGCAAGCGCCAGCTGGCGGTGTTTGAAGACCCCAACTGCGGCTACTGCAAGCGTTTTGAGCGCGACCTGCAAAAAGTCAACGATGTGACGATCCACACCTTCCTGGTTCCCATCCTGGGCCCGGACTCGGTCGAAAAATCAAAGAACATCTGGTGCGCCAAGGACAAGAACAAGGCCTGGCTCGACTGGATGGTGCGCGACCAGCCCGCCGCCAAGGCCAGCTGCGACACCGCCGCGCTGGAGCGCAACCTGGCCTTCAGCCGCAAATACAAGATCACGGGCACGCCGACGCTGTTTTTTGCGGACGGCTCACGGGTGCCCGGCGCCATCGGGCTGGACCAGATCGAGAAAACGCTGGCAAGCGCCAAGGGCAAGTAATCCAGTGCTCGTTCATGCACCAAATGCCGGCTCTCGCTCGCCCTCGACGCGCATCGCCGAGTTGCAGTCCTTGCGCTGCGCCCAATGGCGATGCGGTCTTCCGGCAGTTTGCACATGACCGGGCACTAGCCCCAAGCCGGCCGCCGCTTAAATTTATTGATGAATAATGTCTGCAGTGCAGGCGAATACTGCGCAAGCAGCTCCTTTTTCAATAGCAAAATCCGAATCTTCATGGTTCTGTGCGCTTGGCGCGACCCGCCCGAACCAGCACACACTCGCCCTTCCCTTTTCCCTGGTTCTTCCCGATGGCCACTCCCACCCGAAACACAAGCGCACCCCTTCATTACCGCATCGAGATCGGCGACCTGCAGGCCCACCTGTTTCGCGTCACCCTGACGATTGCACAGCCGCAGGCGCTGCAGCGGGTGTCGCTGCCGGTGTGGATACCGGGCAGCTACCTGGTGCGCGAGTTCTCCAAAAGCCTGCAGGGCCTGCAGGCGCGCCAGGCCGATGCGCCGCTGGCGCTGGAGCAACTGGACAAGTGCAGCTGGCAAATCGCCTGCGCGCCCGGCCAGCCCCTGGTGCTGGGCTACGACGTGCATGCGCACGACAACTCGGTCCGCACCGCCTGGCTGGACGCGAGGCGGGGCTTTTTCAACGGCACCAGCCTGTGCCTGAAGGTCCAGGGCCAGGAGGCCTTGCCGCACCGGCTGGAACTGCCAGCCTCCGGGGCCGTGGCCGGCTGGTCGGTGGCAACCGGCCTGCCCCCCCGCAAAATCAACGCCCAGGGCTTTGGCACCTATGAAGCGGCCGACTATGACGAGCTGGTCGATTGCCCGGTGGAAATGGGGGATTTTTGGAGCGCAAGCTTTGAGGTGCGCGGCGTGCCGCACCGCTTTGTGGTGGCCGGCGCGGCCCCCAGCTTTGACGGCGAGCGGCTGCTGGCCGACACGCAGAAAATCTGCGAGGCCGAGATTCGCTTCTGGCATGGCAGCAAGAAGCCGCCGCACACCAGCTACCTGTTCATGCTCAATGCGGTCGACGACGGCTACGGCGGGCTGGAGCACCGCAACTCCACCGCGCTGCTGTGCACCCGCAAGGACCTGCCGCGCCTGGGCGAGGCGAAAACCTCCGACGGCTACACCATGCTCAGGGGCCTCATCAGCCATGAGTATTTCCACACTTGGAACGTCAAGCGCCTGCGCCCGGCGGAGTTTGCAAATTACCAATACGACCGCGAGAACTACACCGAGCTGCTGTGGTTTTTCGAAGGCTTCACCAGCTACTACGACGACCTGCTGCTGCGCCGCGCCGGGCTGCTGGACAACGCCGGCTACCTCAAGCTGCTGACCACCACGCTCAACCAGGTGCTGCAGGCGCCGGGCCGGCTGGTGCAGTCGGTGGCCGAGGCCAGCTTTGACGCCTGGGTCAAGTACTACCGACAGGACGAGAACACGCCCAACGCCACCATCAGCTACTACACCAAGGGCTCGCTGGTCGCGCTGTGCCTGGACCTGACGCTGCGCGCCGAAGGCCGCGCCAGCCACGGCGCCACGCTGGACGACGTGATGCGCGGGCTGTGGCTGCGCTGCAAGGCCGGCCCGATGCGCGAGGCCGACGTGGCCGACGTGCTGGAAAAAGTTGGCCTGCGCTCGTTCGCGCCCGAGCTGGCCCGCTGGGTGCATGGGCGCGGGGAGTTGCCGCTGCGGGAATTGCTGGAGCAGCACGGCGTGGCGGTGCTCGATGAGCCGGCCCAGCTGGCGCAGCGGCTGGGCATCCGGGTCAGCGAAACCCAGGGCCTGCAGATCAAGACCATCCTGCGCGGCGGCGCGGCCGAGCAGGCGGGCTTTGCGGCCGGCGACGAATGGCTGGGACTGGAGCCGGCGCCCGCCCCAGCGAAATCTGCGAAGCGCCAGCCGGCCGGCGCCCAGGCCGGCTGGCGAATGAGCCGGCTTGACGACCTGGCGCTCTATGCCGGCACGGCCACCCAGGTGATCGCGCTGGTGTCGCGCGACAAGCGCCTGATGCGGCTCGAGCTGACGCTGCCGCCGCCCGTCACCACCTGGCGGCTGACGGTCAAGAACGAAGCGCTGCTGAACGAATGGCTGGCGCCGACGGCCTGAGCCTTGCAACGCCCTGGCTCGCAATCGGTCTCGACGAACAGCCCGAACGCTATTGAATTAATAGCTTGATGCGCAGGCATTGCCTGCGCTACAGCCTTGTTTTATGCCAAAGCAGGCCGGCGGCGCGGCTAGTCGCCCCTGAAAACGGCGGGCCGCTTCTCCAGGAATGCCGTCACGCCCTCAAGGTAGTCATGGGTCCGGCCCAGCGCCGACTGCTGCTCGCGCTCCGCTTCGAGCTGCTGGGCTAGCGTTCGGGCCGCGCCTTCGCGCAGCAGGTGCCGCGTCGCCACCAGCGCCTGCGTCGGCATGACGGCCAGCCGCTGCGCCAGGGCCAGGGCGCTGCCCAGCGCGTCGTCGGCCACGTCCCAGATCAAGCCCCACTCCTTCGCCTGCACGGCGCCCAGCTTGTCGCCCGTCAGCGCCAGCCCCATGGCGCGGGCCAGTCCGATTTTTTGCACCAGCAGCCAGCTGCCGCCGGCATCGGGCACCAGGCCGATCTTGCTGAAGGCCTGAATGAAACTGGCCGTTGGCGCGGCCAGTGCCATGTCGCACGTCATGGCGAGCGACGCGCCCGCGCCCGCCGCCACGCCGTTGACGGCGGCCACTGTCGGCATGCGCAGGGCCAGCAGCCGGCGCGCCGTCGGGTTGAAGGTCTGGTCGATCAGCGGACCCGGATCGGCCCGCGCCACCCGGTCGGGGCCGGGTGCCAGATCAAAATCGGCCAGGTCGGCGCCGGCGCAAAAACCCCGGCCCGCGCCGGTGATGACCAGCGCCCGGATCGACGCATCGGCCTCGGCCCGGTCCAGCGCGGCCCACAGGTCGGTGTGCATCTGGCGATTGAAGCTGTTCAAGGCCTGCGGGCGGTTCAGCGTGAGCAGCGCCACGGCGCCTTGCACAGCGTAGCGCACGGTGGATTCGTCCTGGGATTCGTTTTGGGATTCGGGATGGGTTTGAAGCAGGTTCATTGGTTTTCTCCTGGTTCCAATCTAGCATCGGCCCGCCGCCTTGCCTGCCCCGGTTTTCCCTTGGGCGAAACCACTTTTGATACGGTTTTCAACGCCTGCCAACTAGGTGGACCGGCAGCCGACATGGCATGATTCACGGCTTCTGAAAGGACTGCCTCCATGACCTATGAACTGATAGTGACCTCCACCCAGGGCCCGGATTCGCGCCAGGTGGGCATCGTGACGCTGAACCGGCCCAAGCAGCTCAATGCGCTCAACAACGAGCTGATGGACGAGCTGGGCAGCGCGCTCAAGGCCTTCGACGCCGACGACAGCATCGGCTGCATCATCCTGACCGGCAGCGAAAAGGCCTTTGCCGCCGGCGCCGACATCGGCGCCATGGCGAGCTACAGCTTTGCCGATGTGTACAACAACGACTACATCACCCGCAACTGGGAGCAGGTCCGCAGCATCCGCAAGCCGGTGATTGCCGCCGTCAGCGGCTTTGCGCTGGGCGGCGGCTGCGAGCTGGCGATGATGTGCGACTTCATCATCGCTGCCGACAACGCAAAATTCGGCCAGCCCGAAATCAAGCTGGGCATCATCCCCGGCGCCGGCGGCACGCAGCGCCTGCCGCGCGCGGTCGGCAAGGCCAAGGCGATGGACCTGGCGCTGACCGGCCGCATGATGGACGCGCTGGAGGCCGAGCGCGCCGGGCTGGTCAGCCGCGTGGTGCCGCTGGACAAGCTGATGGACGAGGCGCTGGGCGCGGCCTTGATGATCTGCAGCTACGGCCAGCCCAGCGTGTTCGCGGCCAAGGAAGCGGTCAACCGGGCCTTTGAAAGCTCCTTAAGCGACGGCGTGATGTTTGAGCGGCGGCTGTTCCATGCGCTGTTCGCCACCCAGGACCAGAAGGAAGGCATGGACGCCTTCGTCAACAAGCGCAAGCCGGCATTCACCCACCGCTAGCGCGCATGGGCTCTGAAGCGCCATCACGGCGGTTAACGCGAACAGACAGCTTTTGCTATTTAATTAATAGCTGCTTGCGCAGGCATTGCTTGCGCAAGAGGCTTGTTTGGTGGTTAAAAGCGCTTGTCTGCTGAAAACAGCAGCCCTCATCTCAAGCCAGCACTTCAACACAGCTGCGAAGGGAATCTGAAAAATTGCCGAAGCCAGCGGACAGCAGGCCTGCCAGAGGCTATAATTCTGCTCGTTTGGTGATATAGCTCAGTTGGTTAGAGCGCAGCATTCATAATGCTGATGTCGGTGGTTCAAGTCCACCTATCACCACCAGGATTAAAAAAGCCCTGCAGGTCCAGCACCTGCAGGGCTTTTTGCTTGGCCGGCAGCAATTGGCGGGGCCGCCCGGCTTGGGCCAAGCCCAGGGCGCAAGATGGTTTTGCACCGGCAGTCCATGCCGATTGGTTACCATAAGAGCCGAAAATCATGAAAACTCCTGCTTTACCCATTGCCCTGGTTCCGCTGCCGCGCAGGCTGCGGGAAAGCGCCTGTGCGGGCCTTGCGGCGCAGGCGCAGTTCAAGGCCGCCTCGGCGCCCTGAGCCCATGTACCCCGGCGAACGCTTCAACAGCATCAGCCACTTGGTAGGCGCGGCGCTCGCGCTGGCCGGCACGGCGGTGCTGGTCGTGATGGCGGCGCGCCTGGGTGACCCCTGGAAAATCGTCAGCTTCAGCATCTACGGCGCAATGCTGGTGCTGCTGTATGTGTTTTCCACGCTCTACCACAGCGTGCGCGGCCCGGCCAAGAACGTGCTGCAGAAGTTCGACCACTGCGCCATCTACCTGTTGATTGCCGGCACCTACACGCCGTTTGCGCTGGTGTCGCTGCGCGGCGCCTGGGGCTGGTCGCTGTTTGGCGTGATCTGGGGGCTGGCGCTGGTGGGCATCGTGCAGGAAATCTGGCTGGCCAGGGGGGCGCGCATCGTGTCGCTCATCATTTATATACTCATGGGCTGGCTTGCCATGGTGGCGGTGCTGCCACTGTGGCGGGCGCTGACCCCGGCAGGATTTGCCTGGCTGGCGGCGGGCGGCGCCTGCTATACGCTGGGCATTGTTTTTTACGCACTAGATGACAAGGTGCGCCACGGCCACGGGCTGTGGCACCTGTTTGTGCTTGCCGGCAGCGCCTGCCATTTCTTCACAGTGCTGCTCTACGTGGCCTGACTACCCGGACTCCTATGACCTTATCTTTTTCCTTTGAACTGCCCCCGGCCGTGCGCGGCTCGGTGAGCGCAGCCTTCACCCACACCCCGGCGCCGCGCCGCATCATCGTCGCCATCTCGGATGCGAGCTGCGCGGTGTACGGCGCGCGCCTGCTGCAGGTGCTGCAGGGCACGCCCGGCATCGAGACGCACCTGATCGCGTCCGAAGCCGGCTGGCACAGCATCGAGCATGAGCTCGACCTGGACCGCGACTTCATCGAGGACATGGCCGACGAGGTGCATGACATGCACGACATCGGCTCCACCCTGGGCAGCAGCACCTTCGCCTGCAGCGGCATGGTGATCGCGCCCTGCTCGGCCGGCACGCTCGCGTCAGTGGCGCATGGCATGGCCGACAACCTGGTGACCCGCGTCGCCGACCTCATGCTGCAGGAACGCCGCCGGCTGGTGCTGCTGACCCGCGAATCGCCGCTGCACCTGACGCACCTGCGCAACATGGTCAGCGTGACCGAGATGGGCGGCATCATCTGCCCGGCCGTGCCCGCGTTCTGCCTGCATCCGCAAACCGTGGGCGACATCGTGAACCACGGCGTCGGCCGCGTGCTGGACCTGCTCGACGTGCCGCACACCCTGACGCCGCGTG
>JAQGNK010000076.1 GCA_028291905.1 Polaromonas sp. | reverse complement strand
GTCTCGGCAGGAATCCGGCCGATCGGGCTGGGATGCAGACTCATCGGGTACCTCCTGGATAACAGCTTGAATGCTGTCCTCAAGCTTGCCCAAAAAGCCGTCCCGCTGCAATTCGCCGACAGTATCTCACCTACATCCGCACGCGCAGTGGCTGGCTGTACCTGGCGGCAGTGCTGGACCTGCATTCACGCAAAATCGTCGGCTGGGCCATGGCCCCCGAGATGCCTGCAACGCTGGTGTGCGCGGCCTTGCAAATGGCACTTGTGCAGCGCAATCCAGGTGCGGGCCTTATCGTGCATTCCGACCGAGGCACGCAATACGCGAGCAGCACGCATCAGGCGTTGCTGACAAAGCATGGCGTGGTGGGAAGCATGAGCCGTAAGGGCAACTGCTGGGATAACGCGGTGATGGAGCGCTTCTTCCTGAGCCTGAAGATGGAGCGCGTCTGGCAACGCGACTATGCCAATCACAGCGAAGCCATCCATGACGTGGCGGACTACATCGTCAACTTCTACAACTCCGTGCGGCTGCACTCCAAACTGGGGTACTTGTCACCCAATGCCTTTGAGCATAAATCGGCAACTCAACCCACCTATTGATGTGTCCGAAATAACTTGACCACCACAAGCAAACCCAATGGCACTGGTGTCGAAGTCGTGCGCAGACCGGGCAGCCGATCCAACAGCACTTTGCACGATTCTCAGCAGTCGATGCGGTCACCTTTAACGGCGGGATTCATTGTGCAACCCAAGCGCTGGGTTATTGGACTTACGCACGCATGGGCTGAACGCTGGCGCCAAATGGTCATGCACCATGGCGCCCAGACCTCAGTCTCTACCGCCTGGGTTGGACTGGCTGAGGCGCGTTGCCTTCTCAACCGACTCGCCAGCTCCCGTTGATTTTGTCTGCGCCCTTTAAAGGAAAATCGCCAGGTTGGGCGTTCCCAGCACCGCCTGGTCCAGGATGATCTCGCGCCGCGCCAGCTTGAAGGTGTCGCCACTCTTGCGCAGCACATCGTTTCTCTCGCCGCTGATCAGGTCGAAATCATCGAAATTAAAGCGGCTGCGGGTAACCAGCAGGTAGCTCAGCACCTTGAACTCGTCGGGCTTGTCAGTCGCCTGCACCCGCACATTGGTCACCAGGCGCCGGGTGCGCGATGGCGGATCTTCGGCCCAGGCGCTCTTGGTGCCGGTCAGGCGCATGATGCGGCCCATGATCGAGCGGTAGTCGTCATGGTAGTGCTGCATGGTGCGGATGATGCTGGCCGCCTGCTGGGCCATGGGGCGGGTCTGGCGCAGCGGCGCCGCATAGACCAGGTCTTCCGCCAGGGTGGCGGCCCAGTCCTTGAGCCGGATCTCGTCGAGCATGCAGGCCTCGTCGTAGAGGAATTCGACCACCTGGTTGTAGATCGGCGAGCCGATGGGCACGCGTTGCGCTTTGACATCGGCCAAAGCCGAGGGGCGTTCTGTTACTTCGCTCATGGTTGGTTTTCCTTGGAAAAAGTGCTGCGGGCTGTCAATGCGAGGCCGACATCAGTTCACGCCAGTGCAGCCACCAGTGCCACTGCGTGTCGTCCTTGGTGAAGCCTTCGTTGACGATGCCGGGGCCAGGCCAGCCTTCGGGCTTGCCGGTTTCGTAAACCGCCTGGTATTTCATGGTCTGCTTCTTGCCCATCGCGCCCTTGGCGGCCAGCGTCATGTGCGGCCAGGTGTCCGAGTCGTCCTGCTCGACCATGCCGGACGTGCCGAACAGCTGGATGGTCTGCTTGAGCATTTTTTCGCGCAGCTCGGGCGGCGCATCTTTCTCGGCGAAGATCCAGTTGACGAATTCCAGCTTGTCCGGTCCCTTGGGCACATAGGCATGCATCGTCATCGAGCCGACGACTGAGCCATCGGCCTGCGGAATATAGACAAAGCCGAACAGCACGTTCGGGAAGATGCCGCCAACCTGCGGCGGCATCGAGGTCTGCACCTTGAGCTGGTCGGCAGTCAGATTGCGCTGCAGCTGCGGCACCATATCAGAGGTCATGCCGACCGGCGGCAAGGCATTGAGCTTTTCCTCGGTCGAGAGCTTGTCCGGGTCCAGTCCGGTCAGGCGGCGGATCTTGCGGCCCAGGTCGATGCAGCGCAGCGCATGGCCGTGGGGCGAGCTGACCTCCACACCGTACATCTCGGGGCTTAAGTCGCCGCCGCCGCTCTCGCCTTCGCCCTTCTTGGAATAGCCGCCGATCTCGCCAAGCCAGCGGTGCAGCGTCAGCGTGTGGTAGCCATCGGCCGCCGACTGCTCGCCGGCGGCCTTCCAGTTAGCCCGCACGGTGAAGCGCTGCGGCGGCCCGAGGACTTCCATGCCCTTGTCGGTGCGGCAGAACAGCATGTCGTAATACCACTTGGTGTCGCCCAGAAACTCTTCAAAAGACGGGCCTTCGATGTTCCAGGTGGCGAAGATCAGTCCGCCGTAGAGCGACACCCGGGCCTTTGTCAAGCCCAGCTGCTCCTTGGTCATGATCTTGCCGTGCATGCATTCCTTCTCGACCGGCGCAGCCAGAAAGGCGCCGTTCGGGCGGAAGGCCCAGCCGTGGTAGATGCAGGTATGAATCTGGGTGTTGCCGGCGTCCAGCGTCGAGATGCGCATGCCACGGTGAGAACAGACGTTGAGCAGCACATTCACGGTGCCGGTTTTGTCGCGGGTCACCAGCACCGAGTCGGAACCCAGGTCGCGGACCATGAAGTCGCCCGAGTTGGGAATTTCGGATTCGTGACCCAGCAGAATCCAGGTTTTGCCGAAAATCCGCTCCATCTCGAGCTCGTAAAGTTCAGGATCAGACAGGGCGCGCATCTGAACCTCTCGGGTCGCGATGTTCACCAGGTCGGCAGCCTTGGTTCCATCCGCCAACGTGGGACTGGTCTGGGTAAGCATGTAAGGGTCTCCTTTAGATCCGCCCTCTGCTGGGCGAACTGCAAATATAAACACTTTCATCTTCAATGTACACAAATTACCCCGATTTCTCTTGTAAGGACGTTCATTTTGCATGACTGGACCGGGATCAAACGAATTTTCAATGCCAACCTGGGCTGGTTATCAGCGTAAACCCCTAGACCGGCGAGGCATCCACGCCTTGAGTCCGTCCGGCTTGCCATGCGTAGAAGTCCGTGCCGCCCTGCATGAAATCGCCTGGCTCTGGCAATCCGTTGCCGCAGGCCGGAAAGACTCGGATTTTGCTGACTTCCATACGGCAAGACAGACAATAGTAAATACTAAACACTTTAAAGAAATATGTTTAGTTTGGTGCTAATCTCAAGGAAATTATCGCGTCAATGACTTCCAAAACCCCTCCTCCCCCTTCGTCGTCCCTGCTGCTTCCGCTGCACAACCCGGTCTTTCGCATGCTCTGGCTGGCCTGGCTGGCCGGCAACATGACCATGTGGATGAACGATGTGAGCGCTGCGTGGCTGATGGCCCAACTGACGGAGGGGCCGATGATGGTAGCGCTGGTGCAGGCGTCAGCCAGCTTGCCGCTGTTCCTGCTTGGCCTGCCCAGTGGTGCTCTAGCCGACCTGGTCAATCGCAAGCGGCTGTATGCATTTGCACAGTTCTGGATTGCCCTGGTGTCTGCCGCGCTGGCCGTGCTGGCCGCCGGCGGCTGGCTGACAGCGAACTGGCTTTTGCTGCTGTGCTTTGCCAACGGCATCGGACTGGCGCTGCGTTTTCCGGTGTTCTCGGCGATTGTGCCGACGCTGGTGCCTCGTGACCAGTTGATTTCCGCCCTCACGCTCAATGCGCTGGCCATCAATGTGTCGCGCATTGCCGGCCCGTTGCTGGCGGGCGTGGTGATGGCCTCGCTCGGCATGGGCGCGGTGTTTGCGCTGAATGCCGCGCTGTCCATCGTGTCGTGCGTGCTGATCCTCAAGTCGGGCCCGAATTCGGGTCAACCAGCCCATTCCGGCGAAGGCATGCTGGCCACAATGCGCGGCGGCATGGCCTTCGTGCGGCGCTCGCCGCTGATGCGCAACATTTTGCTGCGCGTTTTCGAGTTCTTTCTGCATTCCATCGCCCTGATCGCCCTGCTTCCGCTGGTGGCCAAGGGACTGAATGCCGACGCCACCACCTACACGCTGCTGCTGGCCTCCCTGGGTGCTGGCGCGGTGTTGTCCGCCGTGGTCTTGCCAAGGGTGTCGGACTCGGCTTCGCGCGACCGTATCGTCGCGGTCGGGGTGGTGCTTTATGCCCTGGCCACCACGGTTGCCGCGCTGGCGCCGTCGGTCTGGGTTTTGGCGCCTGCCTTGGCCCTGTCGGGCGGGGTCTGGCTGTGCGTGGTCAATACCTTCACCATGTCGGCCCAGCTGGTGTTGCCCAATGGCATGCGCGCCCGCGGCATGGCGATCTACCAGATGGCCATTATGGGCGGCAGCGCCGTGGGCGCGGCCCTCTGGGGACAGGTCGCCAGCCATTTCTCCATCAAGACCGCCCTGCTGACTGCTGCGGCCATGAGCCTGGCCGTCTTGTGGCGTAGCCGCCATATTTCGGTACAGACCGAAGCGCATGTTGTGCTGAAGGCAGAGTCGCCATGAAGGCCGCAACCATCGATTGAAGGCCTGCGGGACAAAGAATTGGCCGCAGCGCGGCAGGCCTTGGCAGTGCGCCGTGTCCACACCGCAGGCCATCACAGGCCGCAGTGCTTTTCCGGTCCGTGCGGGCGATACTATATTTCCCATGAAGCATCCTGCCAGCCCGCGAATCGATCCCTACAGCTTGCGCCTTTTCGTCACCACGGCGCGCGAAGGCTCCATCGCGCGCGGCGCATAGAAGGAACATATTGCCCCTTCTGCCTTGAGCCGGCGAATAGCCGATCTGGAGCATACCTTTGGCGCGGCGCTTGTCGTTCGGTCCCCACGCGGCATTGCGCTAACCGACGCGGGCCAGCTGGTCTTCAACCGTGGCCTGCAGATTGACCAGGGTTTGCAAACCCTGGTGCGGGAGGTGCAAGCCCTGGGCGGGCAGGCCAGCGGCACGGTGCGGCTTTTCGCCAACATGTCGGCCGTGATCGGCTTTCTGCCCGAGTGCATCAAGGCATTTTCCGCCGCCTACCCGCTGGTCGATATTTCGCTTTCGGAAGAAGATACGCGCGACGTGATCCGCGCCTGCCTGGACGACCGGGCCGACGTCGGCGTAGGCGTCAAGACCGACGTTCCCGCAGGCCTCGAATCCTGGCACTTTGCCGACGACCCGTTGCTGGTGGTCTTGCCCCTGGGCCATGCGCTGGCCAAAAAGTGCGTGATCCGCTTTGCCGATGTCCTTGGCCATCCGCTGGTTCGCATCCACGCGGGCGGTGCGCTCGATGTGTTCCTGCATGAGCGCGCCGTCATCGCCCGCGCTTCGATCTCGACGGCGGTGTCGGTGACGAGTTTTGACGCGTCCTGCCGCATGATAGAGGCCGGACTGGGCATTGCAGTCATTCCGCGCAGTGCCGCCGCTGCTTACGCTGGGTCACGGCGTTTTGTCCGCCGTCCGCTGGACGAACCGTGGGCGCCCCGCGCGCTGCATGTCTATGCGCCCTGCGCAAATACCCCAGACTGAAAGGCGTCCCAAATGCAATAAGTTGCCCCCGAGTTTGGCGGCACTATCGACTACTGTCACGCCTGACTATGTGGGGTACTTATCCAGAACTCAGGTTATTACTGCATTGACTGCTGTCGTCACACATTTCAGCTTGACAGTGACATGAGTCAAGCCGGTAGCGCTTCTTTGCAACCCTTCTGCTGCCGACGCATCCCTTTATGAAGCGCCAGCGCCTTGTTGCGGGGGCATCTGAAAGCTCTATGCGGCATCCATAGCATTCCCAGCGTATAACTTCATCATCGTCTTGCGAAGCCAGCAGTTTCCAGGGTCCGAGTTGAATCGCTCGTGCCAATGCTGCTTGACCTTGTAGTGCGGCATGGGCACCGGGGTTTCGAGCACTTGAATTCCTTCCTGCAACGCCAAAGCGCTGCCAAGCAATTTAGGCACGATGACCAGTAGTTCCGTCTGCGCCACGATCCGGGCAACACCCAAGAAGCTGGGCACTCGCAGCACAGCGCGACGCTCTACCCGGTGCTTTGCCAGTACCTTGTCAACAATCGAGTGGCCCGTTCCTGAGGTGGTCACCACGATGTGCCCTTCTCTAGAGAATTCGCGCCGACTGAGCGAGCCTTGAATCCGCGGGTGCGCTACCGAGGCCAAGCACACGAAGCTCTGCGCGAACAGCGCCTGCTGATAAAAGCCAGCCTCGAGGTCGGGGGTGAACCCGACAGCCAGATCTACGTCGCCGGATTCAAGAATGCGACGGCTCGCAGAAGTGATCTTTTCCGCTTCGACAACCAGTCGCGGTGCGGCCTGCTGCAAGTGGTTGATCAACTTGGGCAGCAGCACGATCTCGCTGATGTCCGTCATGGCGATACGAAACACGCGCGACGCCTCAACAGGGGAAAACTCGCCATGAGTTCCGCGCGCTTTCTCGAGTCGCAGCAGCGCTTCTCGAATTTCAGGATAAATGTTTTGCGCTCGCGGGGTCGGCTCCATACCTTGAGAGGTTCGGCTGAACAGGCGATCGTCAAAGTGGTGGCGCAGTTTGTTCAGCGCAATGCTGGCGCTGGCTTGCGCGATCCCCAGGCGCTCCGCAGCTCGTGAGACGCTGCGCGTTTGGTAGATCTGGACGAATACGCCGAGCCAATCAATATCGAGTTTAGCCATAAAGCAATATATAAAAACGATATTTAAAGTATTGCATATTGCCTCTGGAATAAATAGTGGGGGGCGGCGATAGTCTTACTCTGTTGAAGCGCGGAGCACTCATCACTCCTGTATTAATAGCATCAATCGCCTTTGAGATCGTGTTAGCCGCCTACATCGAACCCAGCTTCGGCTGGGCTGTTTGTAGAAATCAACGATGACCAACGAGAGTAAAACGACATGCAATTCCATCTGAATGGCTTCAAGCCTGGTGATCCCCACGTCCTGGACGCATCTGCTCACTTCGACCAGCGAACAGACGCGCTACCAGAGGAGGTTGACGTTCTCATCGTGGGCTGCGGGCCTGCGGGCCTGACGCTGGCAGCGCAACTGGCCGTGTTTCCCGACATCCGCACCTGTATCGTGGAGCAAAAGGAAGGCCCTTTGCAGCTGGGGCAAGCTGACGGCATTGCCTGCCGGACGATGGAGATGTTCGAGGCATTCAACTTCAGCGAGCAGGTTCTCAAGGAAGCTTGCTGGATCAACGAAGTGACCTTCTGGAAGCCGCACGAGCAGCAGCAGGGCAGTATTGTTCGCCACGGGCGCGTCCAGGACACAGAAGATGGGCTGTCGGAGTTTCCTCACGTGGTTCTGAACCAGGCACGGGTGCATGACTTTTACTTGGAGTTCATGCGCAACTCGGCAAGTCGATTGGAGCCGTTTTATTCTCGCCAGTTCCTTGATTTAGCGATCGACCAGAATGCAGAAGACTTTCCGGTCACCGTCCGTCTGGAGCGAACGGACGCTGCCCATGCTGGAAAAGTAGAAACGCTGAAGGCGCGCTACGTGGTCGGCTGCGACGGTGCGCGCAGCGGCGTGCGAAAGTCCATTGGCCGCCAGCTGGTCGGTGACTCTGCCAACCACGCCTGGGGCGTGATGGACCTGCTGGCGGTGACTGACTTTCCCGACATCCGCTACAAGGTGGCCGTCCAGTCGGCCAATGGCAACCTCCTGGTGATTCCGCGCGAAGGTGGCTATCTGGTGCGCTTGTACGTAGAGATGGAAAAGCTGGGTGAGGAAGAGCGGGTTGCCAATCGCGGCATCACGCTCGACCAGCTCATCGCCGCAGCGCAGCGCATTCTTCATCCTTACAAGTTAGAAGTAAAGGAGGTTCCCTGGTGGTCGGTTTACGAAATCGGCCAGCGCATTTGCGACAAGTATGATGATGTCTCGCAAGAAGAAGCTACCAAGCGTCTGCCGCGCGTATTCATCGCAGGCGATGCGTGCCATACCCACAGCCCAAAGGCGGGTCAAGGTATGAATTTCTCCATGCAGGACACATTCAACCTGGGGTGGAAGCTCGCTGCGGTGCTAGCCAATCAGTGCGGACCTGAACTGCTGCGTACTTATTCTGAAGAGCGCCAAGTTGTGGCCCAGGAACTCATCGATTTTGATCGAGAGTGGGCCAAGATGTTCAGTGATCGTCCGCAGCACGATGCCGACGGCAATGCCCAAGGCGTGGAGCCGAAAGAGTTCCAAAAGTATTTCGAGCGACATGGGCGCTTTACGGCCGGCATGGGCACGCATTACCGCCCCTCATCCATATGCGGCCAAGCTACGCACCAACACTTGGCCACCGGCTTTGTCGTCGGCACACGATTCCACTCCGCACTGGTCGTGCGGGTCTGTGATGCAAAGCCTCTTGAGCTCGGCCACGTGGGGAAGGCTGATGGGCGCTGGCGCCTTTATGCATTCGCAGCCGCGACAGACGCCACAGCTGGCATGGACACCAGCATTGGCGCGCTGTGCAAGTTCTTGGCGGAATCCTCGGATTCACCAGTGCGCAAATACACTCCCCAAGGCCAGGACATCGATGCGCTTTTTGACGTGAGGGCCATTTTTCAGCAGGGACACACCGGGCTGGATCTCGGGTCCATGCCGACGTTGCTGCTGCCGCGAAAGGGCCGCCATGACCTGCTCGACTATGAAAAGATTTTCAGTTCGGTCGTCAAGAATGGCCTGGACATTTTCGATCTGCGCGGTATCGACAGGGTGCAGGGCGCTTTGATCGTCGTGCGCCCTGATCAGTACATCGCGCATGTTTTCCCCCTTGGTGCGCACCAGGCGCTTGCGGATTTTTTTGCCGGCATCATGCGGCCTGCCGATGCTGCCGCAGCAGTCATCTAACCGTCCCCAATCACTCAATCAGGAGGCCTTAACCCATGCCCGTAGCACAACCTTCCCCAGAACTCATTAACAAGCTCGTCTACGCGAACCGCATTCTCTACGATCACGGCGTCGTCGATGGCCTGGGGCATGCCAGCGTGCGCCACGACACGGCGGCCAGCACCTACTTGCTGTCCTGCAACCGCGCGCCCGGCATGGTGCGCCGCCAGGACATCGTCTGCTACGACTACGACGGTAACGCCGTGTCGGACACCACGGAGCGCCCTTATCTGGAGCGATTCATCCACGGCGAGATCTACCGCGCGCGCCCCGATGTAGTGGCCATCGTGCACAGCCATTCGCCCAGCGTGCTGCCTTTTGCTGTAACCCAAAACGCGCTCAAGCCCGTGTTCCACATGTCCGGCTTTCTTGGCGAGGGATCGGCCCACTTCGAGATCCGCGAAGCCGGTGGCAATACCGACATGCTGATCGGCAGCTCATATCTTGGCGAGGCGCTAGCCAAGTCGCTGGGCCGCCACAGCTGCGTGCTGATGCGCGGTCACGGCTCGACCGTGGTTGCCACCACGCTGGAGCAGGCTGTCTACCGCGCCATCTATACGGAAGTGAACGCGAAGCTGCAGCTCGCGGCGCAGCCGCTGGGCGAGATCACCTTTCTCAACAAGGAAGAAGCCCAGCTGTCTTCAGACATGAATGACGGACAGATTCCGCGCTCATGGAATCTGTGGATCAAACGCCTGGGCAACATCGACCTGGACGCCTGAGCGCCAGACTGACATTTTTCAGAACAAGGAGACCGACATGAAATTGAAGAACAAACTGCTGACCCTCGTGGCCACCGCGCTGTGCGCGGCCCTGCCCATGACCCTGGCGCATGCCCAAGGGTTCCCTAACAAGGCGGTGCGCATTGTGGTGCCTTATGCCACCGGCGGAGGCTCGGATATTCTGGCGCGCCAGATCGGCGCCGGCCTGCAACCCGTCTGGGGCCAGGGAGTGGTGGTAGACAACAAGGCTGGCGCTTCCGGCAATATCGGCAGCCAGGAAGTCGTGCGTGCGCCAGCCGACGGCTACACGCTGCTGCTGCAAAACAGCACCATGGTTACTAACCTTGGCGTCAATGGCAAGCTGCCCTACGATCCCGGCAAGGACCTCACACCCATCATGCTGCTGGGCATCACACCCATCGCACTGGTCGCACACCCCAGCGCAAAGGTCAACAATGTCAAGGAATTGATCGCTGCCGCCAAGGCCAAGCCTGATGCCTTCAACTATGGCTCCTGCGGCATCGGCACGCCTCAGCATTTCGTGATGGAGCTGCTCAAGCAGGAAACTGGCACGGCCGCTGCGCACGTAGGTTACAAAGGCTGTGCCCCTGCTGTAACCGATGTGCTAGGCGGGCAGATTCAGCTGGCCATCGTCAGCGCCAACCTGGTCGCACCCTATGCCAAAAACGGCCAACTCAAGGTGCTGGGCGTGTCGACCAAGCAGCGTTACGCGCTGCTGCCCAATACCTCGACCTTCGAGGAGCAAGGTGTCAAGCCGTTTGATTTTTCTATCTGGTACGCGCTGATGGGTCCGGCCAAGATGCCCCCCGAATTGGTCTCCAAAATCACAGCGGATGTGACCAAAGTGCTGGCCGATCCACGCGTGCAGGAGAACCTTTCAACCGCCGGCGTCGTGCCCTATAAAGGGAACGACGAGGATCTCGCCAAGCTGATCAAGGCCGACGCCAAGCGTTACACCGACCTGGCCAAGAGTGCCAACATCAAGGCCGAATAGTCTCTAGCTGCCGTCTGAGTAACCTATGGTGGCAACCTACCCCTCGCCTTCCCAGCAGCGCGCGCTCGCATGACTTTGGTCTGCGGACACTGAACAGTAACTTACCGCCGTAGTATCAAACGTGCGATCTCAATCGATAAAAGACGCCAGTTCTTCGGGTGATCCCGCAGGAAACGCTTCTTTCAAGAAATCCAGGAATGTTGAAACGCGTGTGCTGAGTAGCCTGCGAGCCGGATATAAGGCCCAGAGAGCAATTTCTGGGCCTTCGACATCACCCCATTGAACCAGTGTTCCCGCAGCCAGATCTTGCGTCACAAGAGAGACGGGCAAGCGTGCAGTACCGACGCCTGCACGGACAGCTTGGCGCACCATGAACAAGGAGGACAGGCGCAGCACTGGCTCCACGGTGATGCGCTGCTTGCCCGATGGCGTTGTGTATTCCCATGAAGATACTGCAGCGCCCGCGCCTGTTCCTCGCACGACGGCAGGAACTGCCCCCTTACCTGCAGCTGGCTTGAGGTTCGGGCTTGCGACCACGACGAGGCGGTCCCTCATGAAGATCCGGCCCACCAGCCTCGCATCCGGGTCCGGGTTGACTCGGATCACCAAATCGTAGCCCTCTTCCACCATATCCACGGCCCGGTCTTCGGTAGTAACCTCAAGCCGGATCTCGGGATACCTCAACGCGAACTTGGCTGCCAGCTTGCCCATGGCTGCCTGCGAGAAGAGCAGCGGCGCGCTCACCCGCAAGCTGCCTCGCGGCGTCTCACCGCCCGACGCGATGGCCGCAACCGTTTCCTCGATTTCGGCCAGCAGCACTGACGTCCTCTCGTAAAGGGCGCGTCCCTCCTCCGTAAGTTTCAACACCCTCGCGCCCCGCTCGAACAAGCGCAGGTTGAGCCCGCTTTCCAGATCGGACACGCGCCGCGACAGCGTGGCCTTGGGGCGACCCGATTCGCGCGCCGCGCGCCCGACGCCGCCATGACGGGCGACAAGGTTGAAGTCAGCCAGTGCAAGCAAGTCCATATGTTCCACCCCTGAGACGAAGTGTCCAAATATAGCGGCTATCGGCGCTGCAGAGGAACGACGAAGATCTGGTCTCGTTTCAACCAACCCGGAGTTTTTCATGACCATCCTTATCACCGGCGCATCTGGCGCCATCGGCCGCCAAGTCGTCCAGCAGCTCGTCGAGCGGGGCGCTGCTGTCCGCGCGCTTGTCCGAGACCCATCCAAAACCACTTTTCCTGCCGGTGTCGAGGTCGTGCAGGGCGACCTGTTGGACGTTCAAGCGCTGCGCCGCGCCTTGGGCGGGGTGTCCACGCTGTTTTTGCTCAACGGCGTGGTCCCGGACGAGTTCACGCAGGCCTTGGTCACGCTCAACCTGGCGCGTGAGGCGGGGATCGATCGGATCGTCTACCTGTCGGTGGTCCACAGCGAGCGGTACCTGAACGTTCCCCACTTCGCCGGCAAGTTCGGCGTAGAGCGGATGCTCGAGCAGATGGAATTCGGCGCCACCATCCTTCGGCCGGCCTATTTCATGCAAAACGACCTCACCGTCAAGGACGTGGTCACCGGCTACGGCGTTTATCCGATGCCCATCGGCAGCAAGGGCCTGGCCATGATCGATACGCGCGACATCGCGGAGATCGCTGCCATCGAGCTGCTGCGCCGTGAACGCGCCGCTGGCACGCTTCCGCTGAGCCGGATCAACCTGGTCGGTCCCGACACGCTGACGGGAAGCGATGTCGCTGGCATCTGGTCGGCTGTGTTGGGTCGCCCGATCAACTACGGCGGCGACGACAGCGCGAGCTTTGAAAAAAACCTTTTGAACTTCATGCCGAGCTGGATGGCATACGACATGCGCCTCATGAGCGAACGCTTCCTAACGGTAGGCATGAACCCTGATGCGGGTGACGTGGAACGACTGACGACGCTGCTGGGCCGCCCGCTGCGCTCGTACCGCGAATTTGCTTCTGAAATCTCGGCATCGGTCTGACCGTCTGGCCAACCGACCAACACCTGTACAAGGAGTTCACTCATGATCT
>JAQGNK010000065.1 GCA_028291905.1 Polaromonas sp. | reverse complement strand
CTCGACCAGATGGTTGGCCCTGAGCGTGCTGCCGGTCGAGACCAGATCGACAATCGCGTCGGCCAGGCCGGTCAGCGGCGCCAGTTCCATGCTGCCGTAGAGCTTGATCAGATCGACTTGTACGCCCTTGGTGGCAAAGAAGTCGCGCGAGATGGCCACGTATTTCGTCGCCACCTTCAGCCGCGAGCCCTGCCTGACAGCAGACGAATAGTCAAAACCCTCGCGCACCGCCACGCTGATGCGACATTTGGCAATCTGCAGGTCCAGCGGCTGGTACAGCCCCTGGCTGCCCGATTCGAGCAGCGTGTCCTTGCCGACCACGCCGATATCGGCGCCGCCGTACTGCACGTAGGTGGGCACGTCGGTGGCCCGCACCAGCACCACCCGCAGGTCGGGCTGGTTCGTATCGAGAATCAGCTTGCGCGACTTTTCCGGGTCATCGAGCACCTCGATGCCCGCCGTCCTGAGCAGCGGCAGGATGTCGTCGAAGATGCGGCCTTTTGAAAGGGCCAACGTGATCATGCTTTCACCCGTTCGATATCAGCGCCGATGGCGCGCAGCTTGGCTTCCATGTGGTCGTAGCCCCGGTCGAGGTGGTAGATGCGCTCAACCAAGGTTTCGCCATCGGCGACCAAGCCGGCAATCACCAGGCTGGCCGAGGCGCGCAGGTCGGTAGCCATGACGGTGGCGCCCGAGAGTTTTTCGACGCCTTCGATGACGCAGACCTTGCCTTCGATCAATATCTTGGCGCCAAGCCGCACCATTTCATTGACATGCATGAAGCGGTTTTCAAAAATCGTCTCGGTCACGGTGCTCGTGCCCTGGGCAATGGCATTGAGCGCCATAAACTGGGCCTGCATGTCGGTCGGGAAGCCGGGGTATTCGGTGGTGCGAAAGGACTGGGCCTTCATGCGGCCGCCAGCCTGGATGCGGATGGCGCCCACTTCGGCCGTTACCGTGGCGCCGGCCTCGCGCAGCTTTTCAATCACCGCCTCCAGATGGTCGGCGCGTCCGTGGTTCAGCACCACGTCGCCCCCGGCCGCCGCGACGGCGCACAGGAAAGTGCCGGTTTCAATCCGGTCGGCCACCACCTGATGGGTGCAGCCGTGCAGGCGCTCGACGCCCTGAATGCGGATGCGCCGGCTGCCGTGGCCTTCGATTTTCGCGCCCATCTTGATCAGCATCTCGGCCAGGTCGCCGATCTCGGGCTCCTGCGCCGCGTTTTCGAGAATGGTTTCGCCCTCGGCCAGGGTTGCGGCCATGAGGAAATTCTCGGTGCCGGTCACCGTCACCATGTCGGTCGTGATGTTCGCGCCCCGCAGGCGCTTCTGGCCGGCCGGCAGGCGGGCCAGCATGTAGCCATGCTCGACATTGATTTCAGCGCCCATGGCCTGCAGACCCTTGATGTGCTGGTCAACCGGACGCGAACCGATGGCACAGCCGCCAGGCAGCGACACCCTGGCCTGGCCAAAGCGGGCCAGCAGCGGCCCCAGGGCCAGCACCGAGGCGCGCATGGTCTTGACCAGTTCGTAAGGCGCTTCGGGCGAATGCAGCGGCCCGGCATTGAGCGTGACGGTGCCGGCAGCGCCTGAATCGCGCTCGGCCTCCACGCCCATGTTGCGTATCAGCTTGAGCATGGTCGCCACGTCCTGTAGGCCGGGCACATTGCGCAGCGTGACCGTCTCGGCAGTCAGCAGGGCAGCGCACAGTTCAGGCAGGGCTGCATTCTTGGCGCCCGAGATATTGACCGAGCCGGTCAGGGACTTGCCGCCCCGGATGATGAGTTTGTCCATGCTGGTGGTTCTTATGGGTGCTTATTGCGGATTGCCGGCGGCCCACTCGGCGGGAGTATAGGTTTTCATCGACAGCGCATGTACCTCGTCCGTCTGCATGCGTCCGCCCAGCGTGGCATAGACGCGCTGGTGGCGCTGGATCAGACGCTGGCCTTCGAAAGCGCCGGAGACGATGGTGGCATACCAGTGGCGGCCATCGCCGGTGAGTTCAAGGTGCTCGCAGGGAAGGCCTGCAGCAATGATGGAGTGGAGTTCTTCGCGGGTCATACAAGGTTTTCAAAAAAGTGTGTGTGGCACAGCACATGCATTAGCAATGCGTGGGGCGGCACTCCCCGCCAGCAGGGGCCGCGGAACCAGCTTGGCCGGGCCGCAGGCGCAGCGGCCCCCTCGGGGGGCAGCGCAGTACGCGAAGCGACAAGCGTGGGGGTCATCCTCTGATCTTATAACCCGTGCGCAGCATGTTGACCGCGATGGCACTGATGAGCAGGAATGCCGCCAGCACCAGGCTCAGGCTGAGCCAGGGCGAGACGTCGCTGACGCCAAAAAAGCCATACCTGAAACCGTCAATCATGTAGAAGAACGGGTTCAGGTGACTGACTTTCTGCCAGAACGGCGGCAGCGAATGGATGGAGTAAAACACGCCGCTCAGAAAGGTCATCGGCATGATGATGAAATTCTGGAAAGTCGCCATCTGGTCGAACTTTTCAGCCCACAGGCCGGCAATCACGCCCAGCGCGCCCAGCATGGCCGACCCCAGCACGGCAAATACCACAATCCAGAGCGGCGCCACGAAACCGGGCTGGCCAAAATACACGGTGACCACGAACACGCCGGCGCCGACCATCAGGCCGCGCACCACGGCCGAGCCGACATAGGCCCAGAACCAGTGCCAGTGCGACAACGGCGTCAGCAGCACGAACACCAGACTGCCCATGATCTTGCTCTGGATCAGCGACGAGGAACTGTTGGCAAACGAGTTCTGCAGCACGCTCATCATCACCAGGCCCGGCACCAGGAATGCCGTGTAGCTCACCTTGCCATAGACCAGCGCCTGCCCCTGCAGCACATGGCCGAAGATCAGCATGTAGAGCACGGCCGTCAGCACCGGCGCGCCGACGGTCTGAAAACCGACCTTCCAGAAGCGCAGGACTTCCTTGTAAAAAAGCGTTTGCCATCCTGTCATAAAGCCCCCACGCTTTTCGCTTCGCGTAATGCGCTGCCCCCCGAGGGGGCCGCTGCAACTGTTGCCCGGCTAAGCCGGTTCCGCGGCCCTGACTGGTATGCGGTTTTTGATCTATGGACAGTGTTCATGCCGCCACTTCCGGTTTTTCATTCATGACTTCAAGGAACACATCCTCCAGATCGGCCTTGCGGATTTCAACATCCTCGGCCACCAGGCCGGCCTCACGCACAGCCGCCAGGTATTGCTCGATTTCATGGGCATTGTGGGCGGGAAACTGCACGATTCGGCCTGTAATCCGGGCCTGGTCCGCCAAATGCCTTGGCAGTTCGCTATCAATTTTGAAACGAAGCACATTGCTCGAAGCGGCTTTGAGCAGCTCGGAGGTCTGGGCCAGCGCCACCACCCGGCCCTGCTTGAGCATGGCGATGCGGCTGCACAGCGCCTCGGCCTCTTCCAGGTAATGGGTGGTCAGCAGCACCGTGCTGCCTTGCTTGTTGAGCTTGGCGATGAACTGCCACAGGGTCTGGCGCAGTTCGACATCGACGCCAGCGGTTGGCTCGTCGAGCACGATCACCTGCGGCTTGTGCACCAGCGCCTGTGCCACCAGCACCCGGCGCTTCATGCCGCCCGAGAGCTGGCGCATGTTGGCGCCGGCCTTGTCCGCCAGGCCCAGGCTGGCCAGCAGTTCGTCGATCCAGTCGTCGTTGCGCTTGATGCCAAAGTAACCCGACTGGATGCGCAGCGCCTCGCGCACGGTGAAGAACGGGTCAAACACCAGTTCCTGCGGCACGATGCCGAGCTTGCGCCGGGCATTGGCATAGTCCAGCACGACATCGCTGCCATGCACCAGGACCTGGCCACTGCTGGCACGCGACAGGCCGGCCAGAATGCTGATGAGGCTGGTTTTACCGGCGCCGTTGGGGCCGAGCAGGCCGAAGAACTCGCCCTGCTGGATGTCAAAGCTCACGCTGTCCAGAGCCTTCAGGCCGGGGCCGGATTGGTTTCGCGCGGAGGGATAAGTTTTGGAGATGGACTTGAATGAGATAGCTGGCATGAGCCGACTATTTTAGGGGCTGATGGCCTCTTCATCCGCTGAAGGCTGTCCAAGCCCCTGCAGCCGGCATTTGCCGCATTAAAACTATTTCAGGCTGCGGGTACGGAAGCGCCGGCAGCGGCTGGAATCAGTTCGTCAACGCCATAGACACCGGCGAGTTGAAGCAAGCGCTGCGGCATGCCTGAAACGGCAAAGGTCTTGCCCGCCGCCAGCGCCTGGCGACGGCAGTTGAGCAAAACCGCCAATGCCGACGAGTCAAACTGCTGCAACTCGCTGGCGTCCAGCAGGACCTGAGCAGGCTGCGACAGGACCTCCTGCCCAGCCGTCCGAGAAAATCCGGTAGCTTGCGCATGAGTCAGGACGGCAGGGAGCTTGAGCATGGCAAAGGCTGGTCTCAGGACTTGGCGCCGGCGTTGGTCTTGTTGCGCTGAGCCATCGAGGTGATCAGGCCTTCAACACCGCTGGCGCCGATTTCCTGGGCAAACTGGGTTCGGTAGGTTTCCACCAGCCACACGCCCAATACGTTGAGGTCATAGATTTTCCAGCCGGTCGGCGTCTTTTCCATGCGGTAATCCAGTTGCACCGGGTCGCCACGGCCGATCACTTCGGTGCGCACCGTCACATCGGTGTCGGTCGGGGCCGCGCGCAATGGCTTGACGTTGAGCGTCTGGTCCTTGACCTGCGACAACGCGCCCGAATAGGTGCGGATCAGCAGGGTCTTGAATTCGTCCTGCAGGCGCTGCTTCTGCTCAGGCGTGGCCTGCCGCCAGTTGCGGCCCACGGCGGAGGCGGTCATGCGGGTGAAATTGACATTGGGCATGACCTTGGTATCCACCAGGGTCAGCACGCGGTTTGTTTCGCCTGCCTGAATGGCCTTGTCCGACTTGATGGTGTCCAGCACTTCGCTGGAAACACGCTTGATCAATGCATCAGGCGCCTCATCGGCAGCGGCATGCGCAAAAGGTGAGGAAGCCAGCAATGCCAAGCTGAGCGTGGCGGTCAACAAACGACCAAGATTTCGACGGTTCATGTTTTTTCTTTCAGAATCTAAGGTGTGGGAGGCAGGCATGACATCGGGTTTATCGCATGCAAGCACTCAAAAAGCCCTATTTCGACATTTATTGTGCAGGCTTGTTTCCACGCACCCGATGAAGTTCTACAACGGCGACGTAAAGCTTGTTACAAGGACTTGTCACGGCTTTGCCGCGGGCGCTGTGGGCGTACTGGTGGCCGGCGGGGTGCCTTCCGGCAGGTCGTAGCGCTCTTCAGGCTGAGCAGGCTGGTCTGCGTTCCCGCCGATGAGGCTCTGGCGGCGCTGCAGATAGGCGTCGCGGGTGAACGCGTATTTGTCCAGCGCTGCCTGGTCGAGAATATTGCCCGCGTTGAGCAGGTTGGCACGGGTATCGACCACGCGCAGGCCGGTCAGCGAGTTGCGCACCGGCACATTTTCAGCATACGACACCAGATTGCCTTGCCAATCCACCACCAGGCCAGCCGAGTCCCGCACGCTGGAAGAGCCAAAGACCGGAAGCACCACGTAGGGGCCGGACTTCAGGCCCCAGGTGCCCAGGGTCTGGCCGAAATCCTCGGTGTGCTTGGGAATTTTCATCTCACTGGCAAAGTCAAGAATGCCCCCCAGGCCCAGCACGGTATTGACCGCGACGCGAAAAAACGAGTCCATTGCGTAGGCAGGCTTGGCCTGGAGCGCATTGTTGACCGTTGACCAGACATCGGAAATATTTTCAAAGAAATTGGTCACGCCGGTGCGCACCGGCGCCGGCGTGACATTTTGATAGGCGGTTGCCACGGGCTTGAGAACAGTGCGGTCCAGGCCTTCATTGAAGCTGAACACGCCGCGATTGAAAGGCTCCAGCGGATCGGCGGGATTCGCATTGGGGCCAGTGGCGCAGCCTTGCAGAATGACCAGCGCCAGCGCTGCCGCAGCCCACCCGGTGGTGTTTTTCAAGGTTGTTTTTGGCGTCATTTTTCTGTGGTTCCGTTAGGTGTTGGGGTCTCGCCCGAGGCAGAGCTTCCTTCTGCCGCCTTGCTGAACAGGAATTGCCCAATCAGGTTTTCAAGCACAACGGCGGACTGCGTTTGCCTGATCACGTCGCCAGCGACCAGGTTGTCATCTGCACCGCCGGCCTCAATGCCGATGTACTGCTCGCCCAGCAAGCCATTCGTCAGAATCTTCAGCGAGCTGTCCTTGGGAAATGCGTAGCGTTTTTCCAGATCAAGCAAAACACGGGCCTGAAAGGTCTTGTCGTTGAAGTTGATGCCCTCGACCCGGCCCACCACGACGCCGCCGCTGCGCACGGCCGATTTGGGCTTGAGGCCGCCGATATTGTCGAACTCGGCGCTGACCTGGTAAGTTGATTGAAAATTCAGGTTTAGCAGGTTGGCCGCCTGCAGCGCGAGGAACAGGATGGCTGCAGCGCCAATCAGGACGAACAGCCCTACCCACACATCAATCTTTGAGCGTTGCACCACACTCTCCTTAAGTAGTAAACATCATCGCGGTCAGGATGAAATCCAGACCCAGAACCGCCAGGGAAGCCACGACCACCGTGCGCGTCGTGGCGGTTGCCACGCCTTCAGGCGTGGCAACCGCCGCATAGCCCTGCAGCAGCGCCAGGAAAGTGACGGTAAAGCCGAATACGACGCTTTTGAGCACGCCGTTGCCGACATCGCGCCAGACATCGACGCCGCCTTGAATCTGGCTCCAGAAGGAACCTGCATCAACCCCCAGCATAACCACGCCGACAAACCAGCCGCCGATCACGCCCATGGCGCTGAAGACAGCCGCCAGCAGCGGCATGGCGATCACGCCGGCCCAGAAGCGCGGCGCCAGAATCCGCCGCACCGGGTCAATGGCCATCATTTCGAGCACGCTGAGCTGCTCGCCCGCCTTCATCAGACCGATCTCGGCGGTCAGTGAGGTGCCGGCCCGGCCGGCAAACAGCAAGGCCGTCACCACTGGCCCCAGTTCGCGCACCAGCGTCAGCGTGACCAGTTGACCCAGCGCATCGGTCGACCCAAAACGCAGCAGGCTGTAATAGCCCTGCAGGCCGAACACAAAGCCCACGAACAAGCCCGAAACGGCGATGATGACGAGCGAGTAATTGCCCAGGAAATGGATCTGGTCGCGCACCAGGCCAAAGCGCTTGAGGCTTGGCCACAAGGTTGCCAAAAGACGCGCGAAGAGCCGCCCGCCGTAACCCACGTTGGCCAGCCAGCTGCGGGTCGCGAAGCCAACGTCGGACGGCTTGTACCAGCTCATGAGGGCACCCCGGATTTACCAGGCTTGGTTGCCTCCGCAGGACCAAAGTCCTGCTCGACCGTGGCGCCAGGATAGTCAAACTGGACCGGACCGTCGGGCAAGGCATTGACATACTGGTACACCAGCGGGTCGGTGCTTTTGCGCACCTCGTCGGGTGTGCCCTGGGTGGCGACCTTGCCATTGGCCAGAATGATCACATGGTCGGCAATGGCAAAGGTTTCCTCCAGCTCGTGCGAGACCAGTATGCTGGTCAGCCCGACGCTGTCGTTGAGGTGGCGTATCAAACGCGCGGCAGTGCCAAGCGAAATCGGATCAAGGCCCGAAAAAGGCTCGTCATACATCACCAGTTCCGGGTCAAGGGCAATGGCGCGCGCCAGCGCGACCCGGCGCGCCATGCCGCCCGAGACTTCACTGGGCCGCAAGTCCCTGGCGCCGCGCAGGCCGACCGCATTGAGCTTCATCAGCACAATGTCGCGGATCAGGGCCTCGGGCAGATCGGTGTGTTCTCGCAGCGGAAAGGCGACGTTCTCAAACACATCGAGGTCAGCAAACAGCGCGCCAAACTGGAACAGCATGCCCATGCGCCGGCGCACGGCGTAAATCTGCTGCTGGCTCATGGGCGTGATGTCGTGGCCATCGAACAGCAGCTGGCCTGCTTTCGCCCGGATCTGGCCGCCGATCAGCCGCAGTATCGTGGTCTTGCCGCCGCCCGATGCGCCCAGCAGGGCCGTGACTTTTCCCTTGGGTATCGACAGTGAAATGTCGTCCAGAATGCGTCGTTCGCCATAACCAAAAGTCAGGTGGCGCAGCTCAATAAGGGAGTCGTTAGAAGATGGATCCATGGAAAAACAAAAGCCGGACTTTCCGGCTTCCGGATCATAAGGGATTACGCTAGTTGGCGCGGCAGGCACCGGAACTTTGCCCAACTTGACATCTGCGCCGAGTTTGGCAGGGTGCTCACCGCGTGCGGTTAGCGCGGCAGGTCGCTGTAGCCCATCAGGAACTCGTCAACTGCCCGCGCCGCCTGGCGGCCTTCGCGGATCGCCCAGACCACCAGGCTCTGGCCGCGCCGGATGTCGCCGGCGGCAAACACCTTGGGCACATTGGTCGCATAGCCGCCGATGAAGTCGGTGC
>JAQGNK010000055.1 GCA_028291905.1 Polaromonas sp. | reverse complement strand
GTGCTATGACATTGCTGTCCTTGCCGGTCATGTTCTGCAGCACGAACAAATTGAAGCCCACCGGCGGCGTAACCTCGGCAATCTCGACCAGCAGGACGATGAAGATGCCGAACCAGATCAGGTCGAAACCGGCCTTCTGGATCATCGGCAGCACCACCGCGCTGGTCAGCACGATCATCGAGATGCCGTCGAGCGCCGTGCCCAGCACCAGGTAGATCAGCACCAGCGCGCCGATCAGCGCATAGGGCGACAGGTGCATCGCATCGACCCATTCGGCCAGCTCGCGCGGAATTCCGGTGAAGGCCATGGTCTTGGTCAGGAAGGCCGCGCCGGCCAGGATGAACATGATCATGCAGCTGGTGCGGGTCGCGCCCATCAGGCCTTCGGTGAAATTGCTCCAGGTCAGGCAGCGGCCCCAGGCGGCAATGCCGAGCGAGCCGAGCACGCCGAAGGCCGCGCATTCGGTGGCCGTGGCCCAGCCGGCCACCAGCACCCAGACGATGAAGACGATCAGCAGCCCGCACGGAATCAAATTGCCCGACAGGCGGATCTTTTCCCTGAAGCTGGTGGGCGGGTCGGCCGGCGGCACCTGGTCGGGATGGCGCAGGCTCCACCAGCCGATGTAGCCCGAGAACAGCAGCATCAGCAGAAAACCCGGTAAAAAACCGGCCAGGAAGATGCGGATGATCGACGCGTCTGCCGCCACGGCGTACACCACCATGGTGATCGACGGCGGAATCAGGATGCCCAGCGTGCCGGCCGACGCCAGCGAGCCGATGGCCAGCTTTTCGTTGTAGCCGCGCCGTTTCAGTTCGGGCAGCGCCACCTTGGCGATGGTGGCGCAGGTGGCGGCCGACGAGCCCGAGACCGAGCCGAACACGCCGCAGCCGATGATGGTGGTGTGCATCATCCGGCCGGGAATGCGGTTCAGCCAGGGGCGCAGGCCCTCGAACATTTCCTCGCTGAGCTTGGTGCGAAACAGGATCTCGCCCATCCAGATAAACAGCGGCAGCGCCGCCAGCTCCCAGGAGGCGTTGGATTCCCAAAAGGCCGAAAACAGGTTCTTGCCCGGCAGGGTGTTGGTGAAAAAGGCCTGGCCGATCCAGCCGACGATGGCCAGCGTCATGGCAATCCAGACGCCGCCGGCCAGCAGCACAAGCATGATGACGAGCAGCATGCCGCCCATGAGAAGAATATCCATAACTGATCTGTCTTTCTGCTGCTACGGCGCGCGGCGAGCTCTTCAAAAGTAACGGCGCGGAACCGGCTAAGCCGGGCCGCAGCGGTTGCCCCCGGAGGGGGATGGGGGCTACACGCAGTGAGCCCCAACGGGGGGAGCTAAATATCTGAGGAGAAGTCGCCCTTGGCGTGGCGCTCTTCAAGCGCGCGCTGGTAGCTGGGTTTTCCGCCCTGCAGCACAGTGACCAGCTCATCGACCATGGCGGCCAGCAGCAGCCAGCAGCCGATCACGAAAGTCGATTGCGGAATCCAGATCGGAATCACGACCAGGCCGGTCGCCATTTCGTTGAACTCCCAGCTTTCATAGGTGAAGGCCGTAGCCGACCAGGTCAGGTAGCCGACCGACACGGCGGCGATGACGAGGCAGGTCACGTCGAGGATGCGGCGCAGCCGGGGCGAAACCTTGTCGAGCACCAGCGTCACCCGCACGAAGTCGCCGTGGCGGAAGGCATGCGCCATGGCAAAGAACGCCGCCGCCGCGCACAGCCACGAGACGATGTCGTTGACGCCGCTGACCGCCAGGTTGAACTGGCGGCCCACACCGGCCACGATCATCAGCACAAAGATCAAAAAAACGCAAAAGGCGCCCAATGCGCCCGCTGCGTCCAGCGTGCGCTCCAGCAAGCGGCGCACCGCTTACTTTCCGGCTTTGTAGGCAGTGACGATGGCCGCGCCGTCGGCACCGGCGGCTTTCAGCCAGTCGGCCTGCATGATGGCGCCGACCTGGCGCATGTCGGCGTCGAGCTTGGGCGAAGGCTTGTGGATCTTCATGCCGCGCTCGGTCAGCAGGCGCTTGTACTCGACGTTCTTTTCCTGCGCCACTTTCCAGCCCCGGGTTTCGGCCTCCTGCGCCACTTTCAACAAGGCAGCCTGGGTGGTGGCGTCCAGCGCGTTGAAGCTTTTCAAATTGATCAGCACCGCATTCTTCGGAATCCAGGCCTGGGTGTCGTAGAAGTTCTTGATGTGCTCGTAGGTCTTGGTGTCAAAGCCGGTGGAGCCCGAGCTCATGTAGCTTTCGATCACGCCGGTGGCCATGGCGGCGCTGAGTTCGGCCTGCTGGATCTGCACCGGCTGCGCGCCGATCAGCTCGGCGATCTTGGCGGTGGCCGGGCTGTAGGCGCGCCACTTGATGCCGCGCAGGTCGCCGACCGAATTGACTTCGCGCTTGCTGTAGATGCCCTGCGGTGCCCACGGCACCGAGAACAGCAGCTTGATGCCTTGCGCGGCCAGCAGCTTTTCCAGGGCGGGCTTGGAGGCGCCATACAGGCGCTGGGCGTCCGGGTAGCTGGTGGCGAGGAAGGGAACGCCGTCAAGCGCGTACAGCGGATTTTCATTGGCATAGTTGGCCAGCAGGATTTCCCCGGCCTGCGCCTGGCCGCTTTGCACCGCGCGCTTGATCTCGGGCGCCTTGAACAGCGACGCGTTGGCATGCACCGTGATCTTGAGCTTGCCGGCCGTGGCCGCATCGACTTCCTTGGCGAACTGGGTGATGTTTTCAGTGTGGAAATTGGTTGCCGGGTAGGCGGTGGGCAGGTCCCATTTGGTCTGGGCGAACGCCGATGCGCCCAGCGTTAGGGCGACTGCGGTCAGAACAAGTTTCAGTTTCATGAAAGACTCCGGAAAGGCAGGCTAAAAAGGCCGGGTGGCGATGTGGTGAGAATGTTAGACGCAAATACCGCACCAGTTTCCCCGTGCATACCCCAGACAGCTGTCTGACCATCAACCGGACCCGACCATGAACCTGCGCTTCGTCGAAGCTTTTTACTGGGTCGCCTCGCTCAAAAGCATTTCCCGCGCGGCCGAAAAACTCTTCCTGACGCAATCGGCCATGTCCAGCCGGATTGCCACCCTGGAGGAGGAACTCGGCGTGCTGCTGCTGGACCGGCGGGACAAGCAGTTCAAGCTGACCACGGCCGGCAACCGCTTCCTCATCTATGCTGAAAAGCTCTTGGTGCTGCAGCGCGAGGTCAAGGCGGAGATGGGTTCCGACACGCCCATGGCCGTCTCCATGCGGATAGGCGCCATCGAGTCGGTGCTGCATTCCTGGCTGATTCCGTGGCTGGAGAAACTGCGCACCGACTATCCGGGGCTGGAACTGGAGCTGACGGTCGAAACCACACCGATCCTGGTCGAGCAGGTGCAGCGCGGCACGCTCGACCTGGTGTTCGCGGTGCTGCCGGCGCCCGGCGACGGCGTCAGAAACCATGCGCTGCCGCCGATGGAAATGGTGTTTGTCGGCCATCCGGCGCTGCATAAAAAAAGAAATTACCGCCTCATTGAGCTGGCCGAAATGGAGCTTTTGACCTTTCAAAAAGGCTCGCAGCCCCATGTGACGCTGCTCGATCTGTTCCGCCAGCACCGGTTTGAACCCAAAAAGGTGCATGCGATTTCATCGATCTCGGCCATGGTGCAGCTGGTGCAGGGCGGCTTTGGCGTGGCCCTGCTGCCGCGCGCGGCTGTCAGCCGCCTGAGCGGCTTTGCCACTCTCAAAACGCTGTCGGTCAATGCCCAGCTGCAGGCGTTGCCGATCCATGCCAGCTACCGCACCGACCCGAGTTCGAAGAATGTCGAAATACTGGTGCAATCGGCCATCGACTTCGCCAAAACCCGCAAAAATGCACCAAAAAAAGCCATCAAAAAGATCATTCAGGTAAACCCTTAGCATCGAAAAATTCGATGCAGCAAGCGAAAAATTTCTCGTTTGATGGCGCGATTCATTGAAAGCACACTTCGCCGCATGTCATTCAACTGTCATGTTTCAACAAGGAGTTTTCAATGAAAAAATTGTGGTTGGCCCGTGTGGCCGCAGTCGTCGCAGGCGCCAGTTTCGCCGTCACCGTGCAGGCGCAGCAGGAAGTGAAAATCGGCGTGCTCTACCCGCTGACCGGGCCGGGCGCCTCAGTGGGCGCGGAATTGCGCAGCGCGCTGGAGCTGGCCGCCGACATCATCAACAACGGCGCGCCCGGCGTTGCAGAGCTGCCATTTTCAGCTGGCAAGGGCTTGCCCAACCTGAAGGGCGCCAAGATCAAGCTGGTGTTCGCCGACCACCAGGCCAATCCGCAAACCGGCGCCAGCGAAGCCGAGCGGCTCATCACCCAGGAAAAAGTGGTCGCGCTGGTAGGGGCCTACAACAGCGCCGTGACGGCAACGTCCAGCCAGATCGCCGAGCGCGCCGGCATTCCGTTCCTGAACCCCGAGTCGTCGTCGGCCACGCTGACGCAGCGCAACTTCAAATGGTTTTTTCGCACCACGCCGCATGACGACCTGTTCGTGCACAACGCCTTCCAATTCCTGAAGGAGCTGGAAGCCAAGAAGGGCATCAAGGCCGGCTCGGTCGTCAGCCTGAACGAAAACGGCCTGTGGGGCACCGAAACCACCAAGCTGCAGACCAAGCTGGCGGCCGAGTTCAAGCAGAACCTGGTCAAGCAGATTGCCTACCCCGCCAAGACGACGCAGCTCACCTCGGAAGTGCAGACGCTCAAGGCCGCCAACCCGAACCTGCTGCTGCAGTCGTCGTACACGGCGGACGCCATCCTGTCGATGAAGACGTACAAGGAACTGGGCTTTTCGCCCGACATGATCCTGGCCAACAATGCCGGCTTCACCGACACCGACTTCATCAAGACGCTGGGCAAGGATGCCGACTACGTCATCACCCGCGAGGTCTGGTCGCTCGACCTGGCTGCCCGCAACCCGCTGATCAAGCAGGTCAACGACCTGTTCAATGCCAAGTACAAGATCAACTTCACCGGCAACTCGTCGCGCACCTTCACCGGCCTCATGGTGATGGCCGATGCAATCAACCGCGCCGGCTCGACCGAGCCCGAGGCGATCCGCAAGGCGCTGGCCGCCACCGACATGCCGGGCAGCAAGCTCATCATGCCGTGGAAGGGCGTGAAGTTCGACGCCACCGGCCAAAACACCCTGGGCCAGGGCATCCTGGTGCAGATCATGGACGGCAAGTACCACACCGTCTGGCCGTTCGACATGGCTTCGCGCGATGTGGTCTGGCCCATGCCCAAATGGGACCAGCGCAAGTGAGCCGTAACCCACAACCTGACACCGGACTCAAGCCATGACCTCCGAAATCCTGTTGCAGACGCTGGCCTCCGGCGTGCTGATCGGGCTGATCTATGCGCTGGTGGCGATTGGCCTGACGATGATTTTCGGCGTCATGGACATCGTGAACTTCGCCCATGGCGAGTTCCTGATGCTCGGCATGTACTCGACCTTCTGGCTGTTCTCGCTCTACGCGCTGGACCCGATGATCACGCTGCCGCTGACCGTGATGATGCTGTTTGCCTTCGGCGTGCTGCTGTACAGGCTGGTGATCGTGCGCATCATCAATGCGCCGATGCTGTCACAGATCTTCACCACCTTCGGCATCATGATCCTTCTGCGCGGCGTGGCGCAGTTCTTCTGGAAGCCCGATTTCCGCTCGATCGAGAACTCGGCGGTCAGCGGCACGGTGAAACTGCTCGGCATCCAGCTGGGCAAGCCGCAGTTGGTGGCCGGCGTCGGCGCCATCGTGGTCACCGCGCTGATCTACTTCTTTTTGAACAAGACGCGCCTTGGCGCGGCGCTGGAAGCCACCGCCTCCGACAAGGAAGCGGCCCGGCTGATGGGCATCGACTCGCACAAGATGTTCTCGCTGGCCTGGGGCATCGGCGCGGCCTGCGCCGGCGCGGCGGGCGTGCTGCTGTCCACCTTCTTCCCGATTTTTCCGGACGTGGGCGCCAATTTCATCCTGCTGGCCTTTGTGGTCGTCAACCTGGGCGGCTTCGGCAGCGTCAGCGGCGCCTTCTGGGCCGGCATCCTGGTCGGCGTGATCGAGGTGATGGGCGGCCTGCTGCTCGGGCCGCAGTACAAGACCGCCATCGTGCTGGTGCTGTTCCTCGGCGTCCTGATGTTCCGCCCTCAAGGCCTGATGGGCAAGGCATGACCGCCATGAAAACCAAGTTCATACTTTTATTTGCCGCCAGCCTGGCGCTGGCCGTGGCGCTGCCGATGCTGGTCGATTCTTCGCACCTGAACACGGTGATCCTGGTGCTGATGGCGGCGCAGGCCGGAGTGGCCTGGAACATCGTCGGCGGCTATGCCGGCCAGGTGTCGCTTGGCCATGCGGCCTTCTACGGCCTGGGCGCCTATGCCTCGACCATCCTGCTGGTGAAGTTCGGCGTCAACCCCTGGCTGGGCGTGCTGGCCGGCGGTGTGATTGCTGCCTTGCTGAGCCTGGCCTTCGGCTGGTCGTGCTTCCGCCTCAAGGGTCATTACTTCGCCATGGCGACCATCGCGGTGGCCGAGCTGGTGCAGATTTTCTTCACCGAATGGGAGTTCGGCGGCGGCGCCGTCGGCCTGTACGTGCCGATGGACAGGCAGGGCTGGCTGTGGATGAATTTCGCCACCAAGCTGCCTTACTACTGGCTGTCGCTCGGCCTGCTGCTGCTCACACTGGGCGCCAACTGGTGGATAGAGCGCAGCTACATCGGCTACTACTTTCGCGCCATCAAGGACGAGCCCGACGCCGCCCGCAGCATCGGGGTGAACATTGCCCGCTACAAGCAGGTGGCGCTGTCGGTCAGTGCTTTCTTCACCGCCCTGGGCGGCAGTTTGTACGCGCAAAAAGAGCTGTACATCGACCCGAACTCGGTGCTGTCCACCGCGCTGTCGATCAAGATGGCGCTGGTGTCCATCCTGGGCGGCGTCGGCACGCTGCTCGGGCCGGTCATCGGCGCCGTCGTGCTGACCGGCATCGAGGAATTCAGCCGCATCATGTTCGGCGGCACCGGGCGCGGCACCGACGTGATCATCTACGCCAGCATGATCATCGCGGTCGCGGTGTTCTACCCGACCGGCCTGCTGGGCTGGGTGCGCAACTGGCGCGAGCGCCGGGCGGCCCGGGCCGACGCCGTGCGCCAGCTGGCAGCCCATGCCGCTGCATCGTCTGTTTCGACAACTTCGTCCACTGCCAGGGAGGCCGCATGAAGCTGCTTGAAGTCAAACAGGTCAGCAAGCGCTTCGGCGGGCTGACGGCGAACCAGGACGTGTCGTTCGACGTGGGCGAGGCCCAGATCGTCGGCCTGATCGGCCCCAACGGCGCCGGCAAAACGACGATGTTCAACTGCGTGGCCGGGTTCTTCGCGCCCAGCGAAGGCAGCATTTTGCTGGACGGCCGCGACATCGCCGGCTTGCCGCCCGAGGCCTGCGCCCGCGCCGGCGTGGCCCGGACCTTCCAGATTGCGCGCACTTTCACCAGCATGACGGCCTGCGAGAACGTGATGACGGCGGCTATGCTGCGCGAGCACCACGTCGGCAGGGCGCGCACCGCCGCCATGCGCTGGCTGGCTTTTGCCAACCTGGAACGCTTTGCCGACCGGCCGGCCGCCAGCATGACCATCAGCGAGCAGCGGCTGCTGGCGGTGGCCCGCTCGCTGGCGCTGCAGCCGCGCATCCTGCTGATGGATGAGGTCATGGCGGGGCTGAACCCGTCAGAGGTGCGGCTGGCGGTGGACGTGGTGCTCAAGATCCGCGACCACGGCATCGCCTGCCTGATCGTCGAGCATGTGCTCGAAGGCATCATGCCGATAGCCGACAAGATCGTGGTGCTGGACCGGGGCGTGAAGATTGCCGAAGGCACGCCGCAAGAGGTTTCCAGCGACCCGGTCGTCATCACCGCCTACCTGGGAGATTAATAAATGCTTGAAATCAAAAATCTCAAGGTCTGCTACAGCGACGTGCTGGCGATTTCGGATGTCAGCCTGCAGGTGCCCGAGGGCAAGATCGTCGCGCTGGTCGGCGGCAACGGCAACGGCAAATCCACCACCCTGCGGGCCGTGGCCGGCCTCAATCCGGTGTCGGCGGGCAGCATCACCTTCAAGGGCGAGCCGATTCACCGCCTGCCGGCCCACAAGCGGGTGCCGCTGGGGCTGTCGCTGGTGCCCGAGGGCCGGCGGCTGTTTCCCCGGCTGACAGTCAGGCGCAACCTGGAGCTGGGCGCCTTCACCCGCGCCGACAAGCATGAAGTGGCCAGCGGCATCGACGAGATGCTGGGCCTGTTCCCCATCCTCAAGGAGCGCGCCACCCAGCTGGCCGGCACCATGAGCGGCGGCGAGCAGCAGATGCTGGCGATTGCCCGGGGCCTGATGGCGCGGCCCAAGCTCCTGATGCTCGACGAGCCCTCCTGGGGCATCGCGCCCAAGTTTGTCACCAAGGTGCTGGAGGTGATCCAGCAGGTCAACGCCACCGGCGTGTCGATTTTGCTGGTCGAGCAGAACCTGCAGAAGGCACTGGGCATCGCGCACTACGGCTATGTGATCCAGACCGGCCGCATCGTGATGCAGGGCAGCGGACAGGACCTGCTCAATGACGACCGGGTCAAGAAAGCCTATCTCGGCCTTTGATGCAAATCCCAACTTTTTACAACATCATGAACAACCTTCACCACCAGCCTGCGGCTGTCCGGCTGGCCAGCCGCAACGGCGACTTCACATTGCCCACCGCCGGCCATGCGCCGGGTTTCATCCAGGCCAACCTGATGATCGTGCCCCAGGCGCAGGCCTTCGACTTCCTGCTGTTTTGCCAGCGCAACCCCAAGCCGTGCCCGCTGGTCGAGGTGCTGGCGCCGGGCCAGCTGGAGCCAGCCTGCGCGCCCGGCGCCAACATCGCCACCGACGTGCCGGGCTACCGGGTGTACCGCCATGGCGAACTGGTTGAGGAACGCGGCGAGATTGCCTCGCTCTGGCAACCAGACTTCGTCACTTTCCTGATCGGCTGCAGCTTTTCGTTCGAGTCGGCCGTGATGCAGGCCGGCGTGCCGCTGCGCCATGTCGAGCAGGGCCGCAACGTGGCCATGTACCGCACGAATCTGCCCTGCGTGCCAGCCGGGCGGTTTCAGGGCGACATGGTGGTCAGCATGCGGCCAGTGAAAAGTCGCGACATTGCCCGCGTGGTCGAAGTGTCCAGCCGGTTCGCGCTGGCGCACGGCGCGCCGGTGCATGTCGGCAATCCGGCAGCTATCGGCATCGGCGACCTGTCGAAACCCGACTACGGCGACTTCGTGCCGGTGATGCCCGACGAGCTGCCGGTGTTCTGGGCCTGCGGGGTGACGCCCCAGGCGGTGGCCCAGGCCAGCCGGCTGCCGCTGTGCATCACGCATGCGCCCGGCAAGATGTTCGTGACCGACCAGCGAGGCTGAGCGGCAGCAAAAACATGGTTCTCCTGCCATGCGGTGCAGACGGTCTGCATTTTCTTCATCTCCCACACGTTCTTTAACTTTCGGGGTTTTTCATGAAAAATTACTGCATGGCCGCCTTGTGCGCGGCGCTGGTGAGCCACGTCCCTGCGCTGCAGGCGCAAACCACCTGGAAGCTGGCGACGGGCTATTCGGCGGAGTCGTTCCATACCAAAAACATCATGCAGTTCTCGCGGGATGTCGAGCAGGCCAGCCGGGGCAAGCTGCTGATCCAGGTGCATCCGGGCAGCTCGCTCATCAAGCTGAACGACATCAGCCAGGCGGTGCAGGCCGGCAAGGTCGAAGCCGGCGAGACCATCATGACCAGCATGGTCAAAGAAATTCCGCTGGCCGGCGCCGACGCCGTGCCCTTTGTCGTCGGCTCCTACAAGGACGCGCAGCGGCTGTGGCAGCTCCAGCGGCCGGGCATTGAGAAGCATTTTTCAGCGCACGGCATGAAGCTGCTGTACGCCGTGCCCTGGCCGCCGCAGGGCCTGCACTCCACCACGCCGATCCGCAGCGTGGCCGACTTCAAGGGCACACAGATGCGAACCTACAACTCCACCACGCTGCGCATCGCCGAGCTGCTGGAAGCCCGGCCGGTCGATGTGGCCATGGCCGATGTGGGCAAGGCGCTGGCCGAGGGCCGGATGGACAACATGATCACCTCGGCGCTCACCGGCGTCGAAAACAAGGTCTGGGGCTCGATCAAGTATTACTACGAGATCAATGCCTGGTTCCCGAAAAACGCCGTGTTCGTGAACAGCCGGGCCTTCGAAGCGCTGGACCCGCCCGCCCGCAGTGCCGTGATGAAAGCCGCGCAGGAAGCCGAAAGCCGGGGCTGGTCCGCCAGCCAGGCGCTGGCCGGCAGCGCTACCGAGGAGCTGCGTGCCAACGGCGTGAAGATCGACCGCATTCCGCCCGACCTGGACCGGGTCATCAAGCGCATGGGCGAAAAATTCTCGCAGGAGTGGGTGCGCTCAGTGGGCAAAGAAGCCAATGATATTTTTGTGCCTTACTACCTGAAACCCTGAGCCGGGTGCAGCGGCACCGGCTGCTGGCCTGATTGCGCTGCATTCATCCTGTTCAGCAACCGATCCAGCCGCATTCAAAATTATTTATCTATTATTCAAGCGATATTTCCGCAGAGGCCCTACCGATGACGACAGCGACAACAACACCCGCAAGCCAAGCCATTCCCGCCCAGCCCGACAAGCGCTGGCAATTCTGGATTGACCGGGGCGGCACCTTCACCGACATCGTGGGCAGGAAGCCCGATGGCTCGCTGGTCACCCACAAGCTGCTGTCCGAAAACCCCGAGCAGTACCGCGACGCGGCCGTGGCCGGCATTCGCCACCTGCTGGGCCTGAAGGCGGGCGAGGCCATTCAGGCAAGTGTGGTCGATTGCGTGAAGATGGGCACCACCGTGGCCACCAATGCGCTGCTCGAACGCAAGGGCGAGCCGACGCTGCTGGTGACGACGCGCGGTTTCAGGGACGCGCTGCGCATCGCCTACCAGAACCGCCCGCGCCTGTTCGACCGCCACATCGTGCTGCCAGAGCTGCTCTACAGCGCAGTGATTGAAGCGCAAGAGCGCATCGGCGCGCAGGGCGAGGTGATTCAGCGACTCGACGAGGCGCTATTAAAAAAAGAGCTGCTTGCGCAATACCAGAAAGGGCTGCGGAGCGTTTCGATTGTTTTTATGCACGGCTACCGCTACACCGCGCATGAAAAGGCCGCCAAGCGCATCGCCCAGGAAGCGGGTTTTACCCAGATCAGCACCTCGCACGAGACCAGCCCGATGATGAAGTTCGTCAGCCGGGGCGACACCACCGTGGTCGATGCCTACCTGTCGCCCATCCTGCGCCGCTATGTCGAGCAGGTGGCCGGCGAGATGCCGGGCGTCAAGCTGTTCTTCATGCAGTCGTCGGGCGGGCTGACCGATGCGCAGGTGTTCCAGGGCAAGGACGCGATTTTGAGCGGCCCGGCCGGCGGCATTGTCGGCATGGCGCGCACGGCGGCCATCGCCGGGCATGCCAAGGTCATCGGCTTCGACATGGGCGGCACCTCGACCGATGTGTCGCATTACGCCGGCGAGTTCGAGCGCGAGTTCGAAACCCAGGTCGCCGGGGTGCGGATGCGGGCGCCGATGATGAGCATTCACACCGTGGCGGCCGGCGGCGGCTCGATCCTGAAGTTCGACGGCGAGCGCTTTCGCGTCGGCCCGCAGAGCGCCGGCGCCAACCCCGGCCCGGCCAGCTACCGGCGCGGCGGCCGGCTGGCGGTGACCGATGCCAACGTGATGGTCGGCAAGGTGCAGCCGCGCTACTTTCCCAAGGTGTTCGGCCCCAACGCCGACGAGCCGCTGAGCTACCAGGCGGTGGAAACGCTGTTCAACGACCTGGCCGGCCAGACCGGCCGCAGCGCCGAGGTGGTGGCCGAGGGCTTCATCAACATCGCGGTGCAGCAGATGGCCAACGCCATCAAAAAAATCTCGGTCGCGCGGGGCTACGACGTGACCCGCTACACCCTGCAGTGCTTCGGCGGCGCCGGCGGCCAGCATGCCTGCCTGGTGGCCGACGCGCTGGGCATGACAAAAGTGTTCGTCCATCCGCTGGCCGGTGTGCTGAGCGCCTACGGCATGGGGTTGGCCGACCAGAACGTGATTCGCGAGCAGGCCATCGAAGTCAAGCTCACTGCTGGCGCGCTGCCTGAAATCGCCGACAAGCTCAACCGGCTTGCCGCCACGGCCGAGGGCGAACTGCAGCGCCAGCAGGTCAACACCGGCGCCATCACCACCCATCACCGGGTGCATGTGCGCTATGAAGGCAGCGACGCGGCCCTGGTCGTGCCTTTCGGCAGCCTGGATCAGATCGAGTCGGGCTTCGAGTCGGCCTACCGCCAGCGCTTCGCCTTTTTGATGCAGGGCAAGGGCCTGGTGGTCGAGGCGGTGTCGGTCGAGGCCATCGTCGCCGGCGATGCGCCGGTCGAGCCGCGCCACCCGCTCCATGAAGCGCGCGAGGTGCCGCGCCGCGAAACCGTGCGCATGTACTCGGGCGGCCAGTGGCACGACGCGGCGCTGGTGGTGCGCGAGGACTTGCGGCCCGGCGACATCATCCCCGGCCCGGCCATCATTGCCGAGAAGAATGCCACCACCGTGGTCGAGCCCGGCTGGGAGGCCCACCTGACGGCGCTGGACCACCTGGTGCTGGACCGGCGCGAGGCCCGCGCCATCACCTTCGCCGTCGGCACCACGGTCGATCCGGTGCTGCTGGAGGTGTTCAACAACCTGTTCATGAACATCGCCGAGCAGATGGGCCTGCAGCTGCAAAACACCGCCTACTCGGTCAACATCAAGGAGAGGCTGGACTTCAGCTGCGCGCTGTTCGACACCCAGGGCAACCTGATCGCCAACGCGCCGCACATGCCGGTGCACCTGGGCTCGATGGGCGAGAGCATCAAGACGGTGATCCGGGAGAACGCCGGCAAGATGCAGCCCGGCGATGTCTATGTGCTGAACGACCCCTACCACGGCGGCACGCACCTGCCCGACATCACCGTCATCACACCGGTGTACCTGAACGCTTCGACGGAACCGACTTTTTATGTCGGCAGCCGGGGGCACCATGCCGATGTCGGCGGCACCACGCCCGGCTCGATGCCGCCTTTTTCGACCCGCATCGAGGAAGAGGGCGTGCAGATCAACAATTTCAAGCTGGTGGACCGAGGCGTACTGCGCGAGGCAGAGATGGTGGCGCTGCTCAAAAGCGGTGAATACCCGAGCCGCAACCCGCAGCAGAACATGGCCGATCTGAAGGCGCAGATCGCCGCCAATGAAAAAGGCGTGCAGGAGCTGCGCAAGATGGTCGAGCAGTTCAGCCTTGAAGTCGTGCTGGCCTACATGAACCATGTGCAGGACAACGCCGAGGAGTCGGTGCGCCGCGTCATCACCCGTTTGAAGGACGGCGAATTCACCCTGCCACTGGACAACGGCGCGCAGATTAAGGTGGCCATCCGGGTCGATGCTGAAAAGCGCAGCGCCGAGATCGACTTCACCGGCACATCGGCGCAGCAGAGCAACAATTTCAACGCGCCGACGGCGGTCTGCATGGCGGCGGTGCTGTATGTGTTCCGCACGCTGGTCAATGACGACATTCCGCTCAATGCCGGCTGCCTCAAGCCGCTGAGCGTCATCATTCCGGCGGGCTCGATGCTCAATCCGAACCCGCCGGCCTCGGTGGTAGCGGGCAACGTGGAAACCTCGACCTGCATCACCAACGCCCTGTACGGCGCGCTCGGCGTGATGGCGGCGGGGCAGTGCACGATGAACAACTTCACCTTCGGCAACCAGCGCCACCAGTACTATGAAACCATTTCCGGCGGCTCGGGCGCCGGCGGCGTGACGGACGACGCCGGCCGGCTGGTGTCGGGTTTCAACGGCACGTCGGTGGTGCAGGCCCACATGACCAACTCGCGGCTGACCGACCCGGAGGTGCTGGAATTCCGCTTTCCGGTGCGGCTGGAGAGCTACGAGATTCGCGCCGGCTCGGGCGGCGCGGGCCGCTGGCAGGGCGGCAACGGCGGCGTGCGGCGAGTGCGCTTTCTGGAGACGATGACGGCCAGCATCCTGTCCAACGGCCGCAAGTACGGCGCTTTTGGCATGGCCGGGGGGCAGGCGGGCCAGGTCGGCCAGAACGTCGTGGTGCGCGCCGACGGTCGCATTGAAACCCTGGGGCACATCGGCCAGGCCGACATGCTGGCGGGCGATGTGTTCGAGATTCACACGCCGGGCGGCGGAGGTTTCGGCAAGGCTTGAGGCGGATGAAGGGGACGGGCAGCAGGGCTGGCCGATTTGCCATTTATCAATGAAAATTAGCTCTTGCGCAGGTTGTGCCTGTGCCAGCAGCTATCAATTCAGGAGTCAATGGCATGCCGGACGGATTTTTGGACAACTACCGCTTCCTGGCCCGCTACAACCGCTGGATCAACCAGCGCCTGTATGCCGCCTGCGAGCCGCTGGGCGATACAGCGCGGCAGCAGGAGCGCGGGGCTTTTTTCGGCTCGATCCACCGCACGCTCAACCACCTGGTGGTGGCCGACCAGGTCTGGCTGCGGCGCTTTGCACAATGCGGGCTGGACCACGGCATCGAGCTGGCCGGCTTGACGCCTGCGGTGCTGGATTTGCCGGAGGACTGCCGACTGGACACGGTTTTGTTTGGCGACTGGCCAGCGCTGCGGCTCAAGCGCGAGCAACTGGACGCCGCCATCGAGGACTGGGTTGCCGCACTGCCGGGTGGTTATCCGCACCTCACGATGCGCTACGGCAACAGCCAGGGCGTGCAGCGGGCTCACCCGGCCTGGCAGGCGATGACGCATTTCTTCAACCACCAGACCCATCACCGGGGGCAGGCGACGTCGCTGATCACCCAGGCCGGCGGTGATGTTGGCGTGACGGACTTGATTGCGCTGGTGTGATGCTATTGGATTGATAGCTGAATATGCATATTTTCCAAGGGCTTGAGGCTGTTTTTATTGAAAACTGGTTGATTGTTTGGCGATTTTTCGTGTGCTTCGGCATTGAAGTTTGTTGCGATGGGCCAGTGCTGGTTTGTGCGCTTTGTTGACTCTGCCTGGGCCTGCTGGCCGGGCTGCCCAAGCCAGCAGGTCACCGCAGCGACAACCCAACCACGAACCCGGACACAGCTACCCACCCCGCTACAGCCAAACGCTACGATTTCAATAGCTGCCAGCGCAATCAAACATTGCGCCAGGGCCGAATTGAATACAAAACCAAGCCTGACTGCCAGCGCCATGAAAAATGCCGGACAACATCCGGCATTTCATCCCTCAAAGCAGACGCGCCAGGCGCGCCCGCCGCCAGCCCGCTCAAGCGCCGAAGAAATTCTTCAGCTTGTCGGTCCAGCCTTCCTCACTGGGCGAGTGCTTGGCACCGCCCTTCTTGATCGACTCGTCCAGCTCCTTGAGCAGCTTGCGCTGGTGCTCGGTCAGCTTGACCGGCGTCTCGACCGTGATGTGGCAGTACAGGTCGCCCGGATAGCTTGAACGCACGCCCTTGATGCCCTTGCCGCGCAGACGGAATTGCTTGCCGGCCTGCGTGCCCTCGGGAATGTCGATGGCCGCCTTGCCCGACAGCGTGGGCACTTCGATCTCGCCGCCCAGCGCCGCCGTGGTGAAGCTGATCGGCATGGCGCAGTGCAGGTCGTCGCCGTCACGCTCGAAGATGTCGTGCTTTTTAAGCCGGATTTCAATGTACAGGTCGCCCGGCGGCCCGCCGTTGCTGCCCGGCTCGCCGTTGCCGGTCGAGCGGATGCGCATGCCGTCGTCGATGCCGGCCGGAATCTTCACTTCCAGCGTCTTGTTGGTCTTGGTCTTGCCCACGCCATGGCAGGCCACGCAGGGCGAGGGAATCAGCTTGCCAGTGCCCTTGCATTGCGGGCAGGTCTGCTGCACGCTGAAGAAACCCTGGCGCATCTGCACCACGCCGTGGCCGTGGCAGGTGGTGCAGGTGGCGACCTTGGTGCCCGGCTTGGCGCCGCTGCCGTGGCAGATGGCGCAGTCGTCCCAGCTCGGGATGCGGATTTGCGCATCCTTGCCGGTGGCGGCTTCTTCCAGGGTCACTTCCATGGCATAGCTCAGGTCGCCGCCGCGATAGACCTGGCGCCCGCCGCCGCCCTGGGCCGCGCGCTGGCCGCCGAACACATCGCCAAAAATATCCCCGAAGGCTTCGGCAAAACCGCCGAAGCCTTCGGCACCCGGACCGCCGCGCATGTTCGGATCGACGCCAGCATGGCCGTACTGGTCGTAAGCGGCACGCTTCTGGGCATCGGAAAGCATCTCGTAAGCCTCTTTGGCCTCTTTGAATTTCTCTTCCGACACCTTGCTGTCACCCTGGTTGCGGTCAGGGTGGTGCTTCATCGCGAGCTTGCGATAGGCTTTCTTGATGTCTTCGTCACTGGCGTTCTTGGGAACGCCCAGCGTGTCGTAATAGTCTTTTTTGGTGGCCATGGCAGGTCAGGCAATCATTGTTAAAAAATCCCCAGCGAAAAGTTCAGGCTGGGCAAGCAGGGCAAGGTCAGGATCAAGAGGAAAGGCCTGTTTCGGCAAGCAGGAAAGACAAAAGCGGAAATCCGGGATCGCTCCTGGTTTCCGCTTCTCACTACTCAAGCATTCTCATGCAAGCCACTAGCCTTTTCAGGCCGCAGCCCATCAGCCCTTCTTGACTTCCTTGACTTCGGCATCGACCACATTATCGTCAGCCGCAGGCTTGGCCTGTGGCTGCTCGGAGGCACCCGCGCCGGCTTCAGCGCCTTGCTGCGACTGCATGTCGGCATACATCTTTTCGCCCAGCTTCTGGCTGGCTTCCATCAGGGCGGCGTTCTTGCTTTCAATCGCGGCCTTGTCGTCGCTCTTGAGGGCTTCTTCCATGTCCTTGATGGCGGACTCGATCTTTTCCTTCTCGCCCGCGTCGAGCTTGTCGCCGTACTCGGTGAGCGACTTTTTCACGCTGTGGACCATGGCTTCGGCGCTGTTCTTGGCCTGCACGAATTCGACCTTTTTCTTGTCGTCCTCGGCGTTCAGCTCGGCGTCCTTCACCATCTGCTGGATCTCGGCTTCCGACAGGCCGGAGTTGGCCTTGATGGTGATCTTGTTTTCCTTGCCGGTGCCCTTGTCCTTGGCGCCGACGTGCAGGATGCCGTTGGCGTCGATGTCGAACGACACTTCGATCTGCGGCGTGCCGCGCGATGCCGGCGGAATGCCTTCGAGGTTGAACTCGCC
>JAQGNK010000048.1 GCA_028291905.1 Polaromonas sp. | reverse complement strand
AACATCGGCATTCTTTTTTCGGGTTTTCACTGATGGCTTTTTTCTTGCCAAGCATGCGTTTCTGACACTTGAAAAAGCGCTGGTAATAACCCGCACGGGATGATCCCGATGCGGGTTATTTTCTGCCTCGGTAAGCTGGCAGAACCCATAAAAAGAAGGAATCCGAATGGATCGATTACCTCCTCTCTCAAGACGTACTTTTATCAATGGCGCTACCCTTGGGGCTGCCGTGCTCGCCTTGCCCGTTTTGCATGCTCAATCTCGGCCAGAGGTCAGAAAAATAACGATTTCCGTGGGGGGAAAAGCGGACTTTTACCATTTGCCTCTCACGATTTCCGAACAGCTTGGCTATTTCAGGGCCGAAGGCCTGGAGGTCGGCATCAGCGATTTTGAAACCGGTGCGCAAGCCCTGCAGGCGGTGGTGGACAGCACGGCGAATGTCTGCTCAGGCGCTTTCGAGCACATCATCAATCTGCATTCCATGCGCCAGATGTTCCAGGCCTTTGTGCTGCAGGGCAGGGCGCCGCAGATTGCATTTGGCGTTTCAACAAAAAACCTGCCCAACTACAAATCGATTGCCGAGCTGAGAGGCAAAAAAATTGGCGTTTCCGCGCCAGGCTCCTTAACCAGCATGATGGCCGGCCTGGTGCTGTCGCGCGGCGGGCTCAATGCCGCCGATGTGAGCTTTGTCGGCGTTGGAACCGCCGGCGGTGCCTTGGCCGCATTGCGTTCCGGGCAGATCGACGCCTTGAGCAACACCGATCCCACCATGACCATGCTGGAGCAAAAAGGCGAAGTCAGGATCATCAGCGACACCCGCACCCTCAAAGGCACGACCGAGGTGTTCGGCGGTCCCATGCCGGCGGCCTGCCTGTATGCGCCGATGGACTACATCCGCAAAAACCCCAATACCTGCCAGGCGCTGACAAATGCAATTGTCCACGGCCTGAAGTGGCTGCAGACGGCAGGGCCGAGCGACATCATCAAGACGGTGCCGGAAAGCTATCTGCTGGGGGACCGGGGCCTTTACATCGCCGCCTTTACCAAGGTGCGCGAGTCGATTTCGCTTGACGGGCTGTTTCCCGAAGAGGGGCCGCGCACCGCCCTGAAGGCGCTGTCGGGCGGCCTGGGCGCCACTGCTGGCAGCAACAGCATCGATCTGGCGAAGACTTATACCAATGTATTTGCGCAGCGGGCGAAGGAGCGCTTCAAGGCTTGAGCGCTTGCCGCAGAGGGCCGGTTTAGGGCGCCTGCAATTTCTTCATGCCGTCCCACAGTCGCTGACTGAGCGGCACGCTAACGCACTCAGGCATGTGTTTGCGAAGCTGTGCCATCATTCCCCTGCCAGTAGGCTTTCCGCCTGAAAAACATAAGGAAATCATGCGTCTTTCAATGCATATCGGTCCCATCGTCGCGCTGATCGCAGGCATCTTGATCTTGCTGATGCCGCGCCTGCTCAACTACATCGTGGCGATTTACCTGATCCTCATCGGGGTGATAGGCCTGCTGGGCACGGGGACGCTGCGGATTTGAGCTGATCCGCACGGCGTCCGCCAAGCGGCAAATCTAACGCCTTTTCGACTTGACGACGCCCCTGCTGGCGCTGCGCTTGACCGGGCTGGCGTCGCGGCTGGTTCTGGATGGTTGCGCCTGGACCAGGGCGCGGGCTGCGGGCGGAAGATACAGCACTACCTGGTGCCCCATCCTGAAGGCCGACTCGGCGCCGACGCCGTTCCAGCTGGCCACGTTGGCTGCAGCCACGCCATAGCGGCTGGCGATGCTGGCGACCGATTCGCCCTTGCGGGCCTTGACGGTGGTGCGGCGCAGGACGATTTCAGGCGCCAGCGTCACCTGGCCGTTGTCGGCCACATGGCTGCTGACATCGGTCTCCACCTGGGCAGAGCGCGGCACCAGCAGTGTCGAACCTGCCTTGATGAGCATGCGCGGCGGGATGTTGTTCATGGTGCGCAATTCGGCTTCATTCATGCCGGTATGCCTAGCCGCTTCGCTCGCGTTCATGGTGCTCGGGGCCGTCCATGCGGTCCAGCTGGCATATTGCCCCTGGCTGTAGGCGTCGAAGTTGCGCTGGAACACCAGCGCGTTGTCCCAGGGCAGCAAGATGTGCGGCGTGCCGGCCGCCAGGATGACCGGGCGGCGGGCTGACGGATTCAATGCCTTGAATTGCTCAATGTCCACATCGGCCAGACGCGCCGCCAGCGTCACATCGATGTCGCGCGTGATCTGAACCTGCTGAAAATAGGCATGGTTTTCAATCCATGGCAAATTGGCGTTGAAGGCCTGCGGATTGGCCACAATGTTTTTGACCGCCTGAAGCTTGGGCACGTAAAGGCGCGTTTCGGCCGGCATGTTGAGTTCTTCGTAACTCGTGCCCAGGCCCATTTTCTGGTTCTTGATAATGGCGCGCCCGACGCTGCCTTCACCCCAGTTGTAGGCGGCCAGTGCCAGGTGCCAGTCGCCGAACATGCCGTAGAGTTTTTGCAGGTAGTCGAGCGCGGCGCGGGTGGAGGCCAGCACATCGCGGCGGTCGTCGCGAAAGACGTTTTGCTTCAGGTCGAAGTCCTTGCCGGTCGCCGGCATGAACTGCCACATGCCGGCGGCCTTGGCGCTGGACACCGCCTGCGGATTGAAGGCGCTCTCAATGAAGGGCAGCAGTGCCAGCTCGGTCGGCATCTGGCGGCGCTCCAGCTCTTCGACGATATGGAACAGGTATTTGCTGGAGCGCTCGGTCATGCGCTGGATATAATCCGGGCGGCTGGCATACCACTGCTCCCTGTCGGTAACCAGTTCATTTCGCAGGTCAGGCATGGCAAAGCCTTTGCGAATCCGGTCCCACAGCTCCCTGGGCGGCTCGGTGGGGGTAATTGTCAGGGGCTTGATCTGGCCGGGCGTGATGGCGCTCAGCGGGCCGCTCGGAATCTTCGGCGGTGCCTTGGCGCCAGGCGCAACACCCGGACCAGTGAGCAACACCGGGTCATCGGGCAGGCCGGGCTGCTTTGTCGCGCAGCCTGCCAGCACGGAGGCTGCCAGCAGCAGCATCAACGAAACAGGGCGAAGATTGGGAAAGGAGAAAAGGGCAGGGGGCGTCGCGGAACGTGAGGAACTTGAATAAGGCATCATTTATATTGGTTTTTCCACTGCCTGAGAGCGGCGAATACGGTGTTGTCGTCATGGGCTGACGCATCGAAGCCATGCACGGCGGCCATGATTTGGGGTTGCCGCGTGCGTAAGAAAGGGTTGATCAGCTTCTCCTGGGCGATGGCGCTGGGCAGGGTGGGAATGCCTTGCCCGCGCAACCGGAGACAGTGTTCGTGGTAGGCCGTCAATTCTGCATTGCCTGGCTCGACGGCCATCGCAAACCGCAGGTTGGCCAGCGTGTATTCATGGGCGCAGCATACCTGGGTCTGGTCCGGCAGCGCGGCGAGCTTGTCCAGCGAGGACAGCATCTGCGCTGGCGTGCCTTCAAACAACCGCCCGCAGCCGCCTGAAAAAAGCGTGTCGCCGCAAAACAGCAGCGGCTTGCCGTTCATGTCCGGCGTGTAAAAGGCAATGTGGCCCGACGTGTGGCCCGGCACGTCCAGCACCTGGAAATCAAGTCCGAGGCTGCTGACGCTGTCGCCCTCGCGCAGCTTCTCGAAAGGTGCCGGGATGTGTTCGGTGGCCGGGCCATGCACGCTGGCGCCGGTGGCATTGCGCAGTGCGTCAATACCGCCGGTGTGATCTGCATGATGGTGCGTGACTAGAATTGATGACAGTTGCAGCTTGAGATGCGCCAGCGCCTTGAATACCGGCTCGGCATCGCCAGGGTCAACCACCAGCGCGCGCTTGCCATCGTGCAGCAACCAGAGGTAATTGTCGGCAAAAGCAGGGATTGGAATCAAATACATGCAGTGGTCTCGATGAAGTCGGAAATTATAGGTTTGAGAAACTGGCTCAAAACTCCGCCAGGCGCCTATTTGCTGGCTTGGGAGCACACGCATTTCGACGAGGCTGTGAGCGATATTTTTGGCTACCATGCCCTGCAGCTCGGACTGCCTGAGCTCGATGGCCTGCAAGCCAACCGCATGCCGCACAAATGGCTGGCCCTGGACTGCCTGCCGGAGCCGCCAGACGCTTCACCTTCGCAAGGCCATCCGGCCCATGTGACAAAAGCCGATTCCGGAAGTTCCCGCCCTGTCGCCCTGGTGGCTGATTCGGCTGCCTTGCCATTTCCGGAAAACAGCCTGGACCTGCTGGTGCTGCCGCACACGCTGGAGCTTGGTATCGACCCGCATTCTGCTCTGCGCGAAGCCGAGCGGGTGCTGGTGCCTGAAGGGCGCGTGGTGATCAGCGGCTTCAACCCGGTCAGCCTGTGGGGCTTGCGCCAGCAGCGCGACCATTTCTACCACCGCTTCGGGCACAAGGAATTCTTCCTGCCCGATACCGGCGAGTTCATCGGCTACTGGCGGCTGCGCGACTGGCTGCGGCTGCTCAATTTCGAGGTGGAGTCAGCCCGCTTTGGCTGCTACCGCCCGGCAGTGGCAAGTCAGCAGTGGCTGGACCGCTTCGATTGGATGGACAAGGCCGGTGAACGCTGGTGGCCGATTTTCGGGGCCGTCTATTTTCTGGTGGCGGTCAAGCGGGTGCGCGGCATGCGGCTGCTTGAGCCGGGCTGGAAAACCCATAAATCGCCTGCCGCGGTGCCCACCGCCGTTGCCAGCAAAAAGCCGGCGGCCACCAGCCGCCTGCAGAGCCGATAATTTTCAGCGACGTTTTTCTCAGCGACGTTTTTCCTTAACCGCCAGGCTTGCCTGGCCACCTACTTTGACGCATGACCGATTCAGTTGCATCACCCAGTATTTCCAGTATTCCCCAACAGCATGTCGTGATCCACACCGATGGCGCCTGCAAGGGCAACCCAGGCCCCGGCGGCTGGGGCGTGCTGCTGGCTATGGGCGACACCCGCAAGGAGCTGTTTGGCGGCGAGATGGGCACCACCAACAACCGCATGGAAATGACCGCCGTGATCGAAGCACTGGCGGCGCTGAAAAAGCCCTGCAAGGTGACGCTGTACCTCGACAGCCAGTATGTGCTCAAGGGCATCACCGAGTGGATTCACGGCTGGAAGGCACGGGGCTGGCGCACGGCGGCCAAGGCGCCCGTCAAGAATGTGGACCTGTGGCAAAAGCTCGATGCGCTGCTGGTCTCCAGCGGCCACACCATCGATTGGCGCTGGGTCAGGGGGCACAACGGCGACCCCGGCAATGAGCGCGCCGATGCGCTGGCCAACAAGGGCGTCGAGCGTGCCCTGGGCCGCCTGTAATCATGCACGCCTGAAGCGGCAAACCGGCCTGTCCGTTGCCAAGGCAAGCGGCTGCAGAGTAAGGCGTTTGTAAAGCCGCCACGCGGCTACCCTGAAAATTTCTGTGAAAGGCATGGGTTGACTGACATCCTGCTACATTGAAAGGCTGTTTCGTTTACTAACAAATTTCCTTCGCAGTCACCTTCATGGCATCAAAAGCAATCTATATGGTGGTCGCCGTGGCCGGCATCGCCGCCGCTTCAGGTGCGGCATGGTGGTATCAAAGACCCGGCACCACTGCCGTTGATGACGCGGCCAGGGCATCGGCGCCAGGCCCGGCGGCACCCGCGCAGGGCAGCGCCGGGCCGGGCGGCGCCAAGCCGCCGTCGGTGGAGATTGCGCGGGTAGAAGTGGCCCGGCTGGCCGATGAAACCCGCGCCGTCGGCAGCCTGCGTTCACGCCGGGGCGTCGTGCTGCGGCCTGAAATCAGCGGCCGCATCACCCAGCTCAATTTCACTGACGGCCAGCGGGTGCGCAAGGGCCAGTTGCTGGTGCAGTTCGATGACCAGCTGCCGCAGGCGCAAATCCAGCAAAGCCAGGCCGAGATGTCGATAGTCCAGGCCAACCACAAGCGCAACCAGGAACTGGTGGCGCAAAACTTCGTCAGCCAGCGCTCGCTCGACGAAAGCGCGGCCAACCTGCAGGTGGCCCAGGCCAAGCTGGCGCTGGCCAGGGCGACGGCGGCGCGGCTGAAGATCGTGGCGCCGTTCGATGGCATCGCGGGCATTCGCCAGGTCAATGTGGGCGACTACCTCAAGGACGGCGCCGATATTGTGAACATTGAAGACATCGACGCCGTGTATGTGGATTTCAGGCTGCCCGAGCGCTTTCAGAGCAAGGTCAGCCGTGGCCAGACGGCTCAGCTCGACATCGACGCACTGCCCGGCCAGCGCTACACGGCGCAAATCCAGGCGATTGATCCGCTGATCGATGCGAACGGGCGTTCGGTTGGCGTTCGCGGCTGCATCGACAACCGGGCTTTGACCCTGCGCCCCGGCATGTTTGCCCGCGTCAACACGGTCTTTGGCGTGCGTGAGAGCGCCAGCGTGATTCCAGAGGAGTCGATTCTTCCGCAAGGCGGCAAGCAGTTCGTCATCAAGCTGCTGGACGGGCCGACCGCGCAGACCCGCACCACCCAGCGCGTTGAGGTCAGGCTGGGCTTGCGCAGCCCCGGCAAGGTGGAGGTGATGGACGGGTTGGCGCCTGGCGACACCGTGGTCAGGACCGGGCAGCAGCGCATCCAGAAGGACGGCACGGTGGTGACGGTAGTGGACCTGGCGAATGGCGGGAATGGCGGTGTTGCCCGCGCACCGGCGGCAACAGCTGCTGCGTCCGCAGCAGCGGCGCCTGCCTCTGCCCCCCCGGCTGCCACGCTGGCGGGCAGTGCCGGCAAAGCTGAGGCGCCAGCCGGCCAGGCTGCCCTTGCGCCGGCTGCGCCGGACCCATCAGCCAAATCGGCTGCCAAAGCCGCAACGCCTGCCGGCCCGAACCCGTGCGGCACCATTGTTTCCCAAGCGCCGACGTCAAGCCCTGCGCACGCCCGCAGCCCAGGCGCGCACGAAAAACCATCTGCCGCCCCGGCAGTGCGCAATCCCGGCTGATGCCCCGCCACTTTTTCGAACCTGGCGACTGACCTCGTCCTTATTCCATGCAACTCGCTGAAGTCTCCATTCGCCGCCCGGTGTTCGCCACCGTGCTGTCGCTGCTGATCCTGCTGGTCGGCGCGGTCAGCTTCAACCGGCTGACGGTGCGCGAATACCCCAAGATCGACGAGCCGGTCGTGACCGTGAGCGTGCGCTACGCCGGTGCCTCGGCCGAGGTGATCGAGACCCAGGTGACCAAGCCGCTCGAAGATTCCATCGCCGGCATTGACGGTGTGGATGTCATCACCTCGATCAGCCGCGCCGACCAGGGGCAGATCAGCGTGCGCTTCAGGCTGGAGAAAGACGCCGATTCGGCCGCCGCGGAAGTGCGCGACCGCACCTCCCGCGTGCGCAACCGCCTGCCGCA
>JAQGNK010000012.1 GCA_028291905.1 Polaromonas sp. | reverse complement strand
AGAAAACCATGTCCTTCACCCACATCTCCCGCCTGTTCCTGCTGGGCGCCAGCCTGCTGGCGCTCGGCGGCTGCGCCGGGCTTCTCGGCGTCCAGCGCCCGCCAAGCGCAACGGTCCAGTTGCACAGCGCCAGTGGCAGCGGTGCCGGCGGCCTCGTCAGCTTTGTCCAGAATGGCGATTCGGTGACGGTGTCGGGCACGGCGCGCGGCCTCAAGCCCGACCGCGAGCATGGCTTTCACGTGCATGAAAACGGCGACTGCGCCAGCCCGGACGCCATGAGCGCGGGCGGGCATTTCAATCCGGGCGGCCAGCCGCACGGCAGCCATGCCTTCGCCATCCACCACGCGGGCGACCTGCCCAGCCTGAAGTCCGATGTGCAGGGCAACGCGGCCTTCAGCTTCACCTCCAAAAGCATCTCGGTCGTCAGCGGCATCAACAGCATCGTGGGCCGCAGCCTGATCATTCACCAGGGCGCCGATGACTACACCAGCCAGCCCGCCGGCAACGCCGGCCCGCGCCTGGCCTGCGGTGTGATTGCCAAGTCCTGAGACCTGAGACCTAAGACCTGAGACCGGCTGCCGTGCTTTCCACTTCAATCCACCCTGCATCTGGACCTGTGGGCGGCTGGATTCCCGCCTTCGCAAGAGATGGCGGTTCAGGAGCGTGCTTGTTTTGGCCTGCAAACAAATTTTTAGGAATAAACCAGCCTCTAGCGCATGCAGACAGTGCGCAAGCAGCTATGAATTCAGTAGCAATCAGGCTGCTGGCGTTGCAAGCCAGAAAAATTCCGCTCTAGCGCTTGCCGCAGCTTTCCATCAGCGAATATTTATGAAAAAAGTGGCTGCTGCCTATGCAGTTCATGCGCAAGCAGCTATTGAATCAATAGCATTCGGCTGAATTGAAAGCGCTGCTTCTCAGGGCTTCTTGCCGCCCAGGTAGCCGAACGGGTTGACCGGCTCGCCCTTCCACCACTGCTTTTCCGGCCCCAGCCGAAAAATGGCGAAATGAAGGTGCGGCGCGTCCGACCTGGCGTTGCCGGTGGCGCCGACATAGCCGATCACTGCGCCGCGCTTGACACTCTGGCCCTCGGCCAGGCCGTCGGCATAGCGCGCCAGGTGGGCGTAGTAATAGGCGAATTTCCCGCTCGGGTCGAACTGGTAGACCGTGATGCCGCCCGGCTTGCTCAGGAACAGCTTGGCGATGCGCCCGTCGTCGGTGGCCAGCACCGGCGTGCCGGTGGGCGCGAGGATGTCGATGGCTTCATGGCCGCGCGGCTCGTCGCCGCCCCGCCGCTCGGCAAAGGTGTCGCGCAGTTCGCTGGCCTTGATGCCCTGGACCGGCAGCAGCAGCGCCGGCGGCTCTGCCGGTACGCCAACCGGGGCAGTGGCGGGGCTGGCCGCAGGCCTTGGAGCCGGCGCATTCGGAGCCGCCGCCTGGCTGCCGACGGCGCAACCCAGGCCGAGCAGCGCCAGCGCCAAGCCAGCCCGCCAGCGCCGGGCGCCGGCCCCGGCTGGCGCACCACCAGCGCCGGCCATCCGCGCCTCAGGCATGCACATCGACCACGAAGCCGATTTTCACCACCTTGGCCGCCCGCATCACGTCCCAGTTGGTCAGGTGGATGCAGCCGTTGGACTCCGACGAGCCGACGCGCTCCGGGTCCGGCGTGCCGTGAATGCCCCAGTGCTGCTTGCTCAGGCCCAGCCAGTACACGCCGACCGGGTTGTTCGGACCGGCCGCAGTGTCGGCCTTGACATCGGTTTTCTTGCTGCCCTTGAGCAGCGTCGGGTCGAAGGTGAAGACCGGGTCTTTGGCGGCGTTCTTGATTTCCATTCGGCCAATCGGCAGCGGATCGGACGAACCGCCCATGCTGATCGGAAAGGCGGCCACTGGTAGTGCGTCCTTGTCGAGCAAAAACAGCACATGCTCGGACTTGCCGATGCGAATCGACGCGGCTTTGGCCGGCGCCTTCTCTGGGCCGGGCGTGGGCACGATGATCTTGTCGCCGGCCTTGAACACGCTGCCCCGGTTCACGGTCTGCAGCCACTTCGGGCTGCAGTGGAATTTCTCGCCCAGCGCTTCCTGGATCGATTCGAAACCCACCCGCTTGAGTTCGGCGCGCTTCATCGTGTCGGCCGGCAGCTTGTCGAAGGGGCCGGCGGCATCCTCGGCGCTGACGGTGTAGTCGCTGAGCACTTGCGGTGCCGCATCGCCCGCCAGCGCTTTCCAGGTGCCGGCGTCGATGCGGCCGGTCGATTTCAAGCCGTTAGATGTCTGGAACGCGGCCACCATGCGGCGCATGTTGGCGCCGAAGCTGCCGTCGATTTCACCCGGAGAAAACCAGGCATGGTCCAGCATCACCTGGGCGCGCAGCACGGCGTCGCCCTTGGCGCCCTGGGCCAGCGCCGGCATGTCGGTGGCGGCGTTGACCCGCTCCATCAGCGCTGCGCCGCTCAGGGCCGCCGCCTGCTTGCGCGGCTGCGCGGCAAGAGTGGGAAAGGCCGCGCTTGCGGCGCCGGCGGCCAGCCAGGCCAGCAGGGGCCGGCGGGAAATCAGGGAGGGGAGGGACATAAAAACTTTCTTGTGAGAAGGGCAACCAGCCCTGATGCTAGGCGCCGCATCGGCCTGGGCCTGTCAGCAAAGGCCGTGTGGTCGAGTCGCCGCCGGGCGCCGTATTGCGCTGGCGCCAGCGGCAGGCGCCATGCTTTTCAGCCTGGCAAGACGTCATAAAGCTGGCACATTATTTGCATTCTCACTTGGATACAAGATTGGATTCCCTGAAATGATGCACACCTCCACAGTTGACGGCACCACGGCGCCAGCCTCGGCTTCCCCCTTCAACCAGGCTGGGCAGGCAGCGCCGCAGGCCTGGATTTCGCGTTACGCCGCGCCCCTGCGCGGCGCGGCGGGCGGCCCGCTGGCCGGGCTGAGCTTTGCTGTCAAGGACAACATCGACGCGCACGGTCTGCCCACCACGGCGGCCTGTCCGGCATTTGCCTACCAGCCCGCAGCGCATGCCGTGGCGGTGCAAAAGCTGATCGATTCCGGTGCATCGCTGCTGGGCAAGACCAACCTGGACCAGTTTGCCTGCGGGTTGAACGGCACGCGCTCGCCCTACGGCGCGGTGCCCAATGCCTTCAACCCGGCCTATGTGTCGGGCGGGTCGAGCGCCGGCTCGGCGTATGTCGTGGCGACCGGGCAGGTGGACTTTTCGCTGGGCACCGACACCGCCGGCTCGGGCCGGGTGCCGGCGGGGCTGAACAATATCGTCGGCCTCAAGCCCAGCCGGGGCTTGATCAGCAACCGGGGCGTGGTGCCGGCGGCGCAAAGCGTCGATTGCGTCTCGATCTTTGCGCGCTCGGTCGGGCTGGCGGCCCAGGTGCTGCAGGTGCTGGCGGGCCATGATGCGCTCGATCCGTATTCGCGCCGGCTTGAACTGGCCGGCCAGGGCTGGGGCGGCGCCTTCCGGTTCGGCATTCCGTCGGTGCTTGAATTTGAGGGCGACGAACTGGCGCGGCTCGCCTTTGCCGAGGCCGTCGCCCGCCTGCGCGCCCTCGGCGGCGAGCCGGTGGCCATCGACTACGCGCCGCTGGCCGGCGCGGCGGCGCTTTTGTATGACAGCGCGCTGGTGGCCGAGCGCTACAGCGCCGTGCGTGATTTTTTCGACGCCCATGAGCATGAGGTCATTGAGCCAGTGCGCGGCATCCTGGCCCAGGGGCGAGGCTACAGCGCGGCCGACCTGTGCGAGGCCCAGACCCGGTTGCGCGCCTTCGGGCAGCAGGCCGCCGCCATGTGGGACGGCATCGAGGTGCTGCTGGTGCCCACGGCGCCGACCCACTACACCATCGCGCAAATGCAGGCCGACCCGGTGGCCCTCAACCGCAAGCTGGGCGCCTACACCAACTTCGTCAACCTGCTGGACTATGCGGCCCTTTCGGTGCCCAGCAGCATCCGCCCGGACGGCCTGCCTTTTGGCATCACGTTGATTGGCCCCTGCGGCAGCGACTGGCAACTGGCCGAGCTGGGCCAGCGCTACCACCACGCCACCGGGCTGATGCAGGGCGCGCTGGACCAGCCGCTGCCTTCCATGCAGACGCTGGCAGGCATGGCGGCCGCAGCGCCCGGCCGCATGAAGCTGGCGGTGGTCGGCGCGCACCTCTCGGGCATGCCGCTGAACGGCCAGCTGACCGAGCGAGGCGCCCGCCTGGCCGAGGCCACCCGCACCGCGCCCCATTACCGGCTGTATGCGCTGGCGGGCACCGTGCCGCCCAAGCCGGGCCTCAAGCGCGTGACTGCAGGCGGCCA
>JAQGNK010000004.1 GCA_028291905.1 Polaromonas sp. | reverse complement strand
AGGCCGCCTGCATGCGTTCGCGCTCAGACCCGGTGCTGCCCAGCGCCGTGCCGATGGCGATCAGGTAATCAGAGATGCCGATGCAGCCGTAGGACAGCTCGTAGTTCACATTGCCGGGCTGCAGCTTGTAGGGCAGCACCTCCGGGCCAATGAAATAGTGGTTCAGGCTGGGCAATTGCAGCAGCATGTCGCGCTTGCCCCAGAACACCGCGAAGTGCGGTCCGAACACCTTGTAGAAGCTGAAGACATAGGCGTCGGCGCCGCTGGCCTGCACATCGACCAGGCGATGCGGCGCATAGGCCACGGCATCGACCAGTAATCGGGCGCCGGCCGCATGCACCAGTTCGGCAACCCTGGCGACCGGGTTGATGGTGCCCAGGATGTTGGACGCATGCGTCATCGCCACCCATTTCGTGCGCGGGCTCAGGAGCTTTTGCAGGTCGTCCAGGTCAAGCGCCAGCGTGTCCAGGTTGACGTTCCAGAACTTGATGACCGCGCCGGCTTTTTCCAGCCGCGTCCAGCCGCCGATGTTGGCTTCATGGTCGGTATTGGTGACGATGATCTCGTCGCCCGGCCGGATGCCCGGCAGCAGCACCTGGGTGAAGAGGAACATCAGGCTGGTGGTGGCGCTGCCCATCACCACTTCGTCCTCGTGCGAGGCATTGATCAGCTGCGCCACCGAGCGCCGCGCCGCCAGCACTTTGCCACCCGCCGCCTGCGAGGCGCCGTAGCTGGCGCCCAGCTGCACGGCGCTGGTGAGCAGGTAATCGCGCACGCGGTCGGCCACGCGGGTGAGCACCTGGGAGCCGCCGGCGTTGTCCAGAAAGATGCAGTCGCCGGCCAGCGCCGGAAACTCGGCGCGTACCAGGTCAAGGTTAAGTTGAGGGGGATTCATGAACATATCTCTTCGGTCAGTGTTGAACAATCGCCTTCAGGAAGGCCTGGGTGCGCGCTTCCTGCGGGGCAGTGAAAAATTCTTCGGGCGGACCCTGCTCGATGATGCGGCCTGCCTCCATGAAGATCACCCGGTCGGCCACGCGCCGGGCAAAGCCCATCTCGTGGCTGACGATGACCATGGTGACGCCGGACCTGGCCAGGTTTTGCATCACGTCGAGCACCTCGCCGACCATTTCCGGGTCCAGCGCCGACGTGGGTTCGTCAAACAGCAGCACCTTGGGCTCCATCGCCAGCGCCCGCGCAATCGCCACGCGCTGCTGCTGGCCGCCCGAGAGCTGCGACGGCAGCTTGTGGGCATGGCCGGCCAGCCCGACCTTGGCCAGTAGCTCGCCGGCGCGCGCGTCGGCGGCCTGCCGGCTCATGCCACGCACCCGCAGCGGACCGAGCGCCACGTTGCGCAGGGCGGTCAGGTGCGGAAACAAATTGAAGCTCTGGAACACCATGCCGACCTCGGCCCGCACCAGCGCCAGCGACTTGCCCCTGACGACCAGTTGTCCATCGACCCGCACCTCGCCCTGCTGGTAGTCCTCCAGCAGGTTGATGCAGCGGATCAGCGTCGATTTGCCCGAGCCCGACGGCCCCAGCACCACCACCACCTCGCCTTCGGCAATGTCCAGGTTGATGTCGTGCAGGGCAATGAAATCGCCGTACCTTTTTTGCAGCTGGCGAATCTGGATCAGTGCGGGGTTGGGGGTGTTCATGGCGTTGGCAGGGCGCTCGGGTTGGGCTGCTTGATTTGCTTGGTTCATGTCAGCGGCTGGCGGCACGGTGGCGCGCTTCGAAATAGCCGACCAGCCGGACCAGCGGCAGCAGCAGCAGCAGGTAGAGCACGGCCGCGCCGATCAGCGGCGTCGGGTTTGCCGCCAGGGCCTGCGCCTGCGTCGCCTGCTTGAGCAGGTCGGGCATGGCCACCACCGAGGCCAGCGCGGTGTCTTTCAGCACATTGATGCAGTTGCTGGTCAGCGGCGGCACCACGATGCGAAAGGCCTGCGGCAGCACCACATCGCGCATGGTCGAGAAAAACCCCAGGCCTATCGCCTCGGCGGCCTCGAACTGGCCCTTGGGCAGCGCCTCGATGCCGGCGCGGAAAATCTCGGCCGTGTAGGCGCACGACACCAGCGAGAGCGTCAGCACCGTCGAGGCGAACGACGACAGCCGAACCCCCACGAAGGGCAGGGCGTAGTACACCAGCACCAAGAGCACCAAAATTGGAATCGAGCGGAACACGTCGATGTAGATGCGCGCCGCAGCCCGCAGTGGCGCCGGGCCGTAGAGCCGCAGCAGCGCCATCAGCAGGCCGCTGGCCAGGCCCAGGACAATGCTGACGACACCCAGCAGGATGGTCGTCCACAGCCCCTGCAGCAGCATCGGCAGGGCGCCGCGCAGGACGCCCCAGTTGAAGAAAGTGTCGATCAGGTTCATGCGGCCTTGACGGTCTGCAGGCTGCCCGGTGCGGCCTGGGTTGTGTGGGTCATGTTGGAAAAAAGAAAGCGCCGGCCAATGACCGGTGCGTCAGGCTGCCGGGCGTTGGCAGCCGGGCCGTCAGAGCTTGGGCACGTCCATGACCTTGACCGAGGA
>JAQGNK010000534.1 GCA_028291905.1 Polaromonas sp. | reverse complement strand
GCTGGCGGCCGCTTCAGTAATTACCTGAAACGTCGTAGAACACAATGTCGCTAACATTTGCAGCAACAATTAGTACGTCCGTTCTATTTTTACCCTTCGGAGATAACAAGCATGAGATCAATTTATTTATTGAGCACGGTGGCAGCGGCTTCAATGCTGGCCGCCTGCGGCGGCAGTGACTCGGCCAGCAACCTGGGCACAGTCGATACCAGCCCGGCGCGGGGCACCCTGATCCAGAACCCACCGCCGCGTACCGCGTTCTTCACCGCGACCGACTTTGCCGCCAAGCTCAATGCCAGCGCCAGCGGCCGCAACCTTCTGGCCGTGGCCGGCGCGCCCAAGTGCGGTGTCGATGTTCAGTACATCAAGTACGGCACCGTCGGCGGCGCCGGCGAAGCCACTGACGCCTCGGGCGCGCTGATGACGCCTTCGGGCGGTGCGGGCTGCACCGGCAGCCGCCCCATCGTGCTCTACGCGCATGGCACGACCACCGTCAAGAGCTACAACCTGGCCAATTTGCTGGACGACACCAATGCCGCCTATTCCGAAGCCGCGCTGATCGCCGCCACCTATGCGGCCCAGGGCTACATCGTGGTGGCGCCCAACTATGCGGGCTACGACTCGTCGAAGCTCGCCTACCACCCCTACCTGAACGCCGACCAGGAATCGAAGGAAATGATCGATGCCCTGGGCGCCGCCCGCAAGGCCCTGCCCGGCCTGCTGCAGCCAGTGCAGGACAGCGGCAAGCTGTTCATCACCGGCTACTCGCAAGGCGGCCATGTGGCCATGGCCACCCACAAGGCGATGCAGGCCGCCGGCCAGACGGTCACCGCCAGCGCCCCAATGTCCGGCCCCTACGCGCTGGCCGCTTTCAGCGACGCGGTCTACTACGGCAATGTCAACCTGGGCAGCACCCTGTTCACGCCCTTGCTGGTCAACAGCATGCAAAAGGCCTACGGCAACATCTATAGCAAGCTGACCGACATCTACGAGCCGGCTTATGCTCCCGGCATCGACACCCTGCTGCCGACCGACACGCCGGTGTCCACCCTGCTGGCGCCGGGCGGCAAACTGCCGCAGACCGCCCTTTTCAGCCGCACGCCGCCGACAGCGCCGGCCGGCTCGCCGCCTTCGCTGCAACCGACGCTCAACGCCATCAGCCCGCCGACCACGCCGGCCTCGCTGGCGCCGCTGTTCGCGCTGGGCTTTGGCGCCAGCAACCTCGTCACCAACGCCTCGCGCCTGGACTACCTGCTCGACGCCATCGCCCATCCCGATGGCGCCGTGCCGTCGGTCACCACCGGCGCGCAAGCCGCCGCGCCGGCCAGCCCAATCCGCATCGCGCTCAAGAAGAACGATTTGCGCAACTGGACGCCCACGCGCCCCGTGCTGCTGTGCGCCGGCAGCAACGACCCGACCGTGTTCTACAGCGTCAACACGCAGCTGATGCAGGGGTTCTGGTCCGCCCCCTCGCCCGCAGCACCCGCCGCCGGCTTGCTGACCGTGCTGAACGTGGACTCGGCGCCCACTGGCGCCACCGACCCCTATGCCGCAGCCAAGGTCGGTTTCGGCCAGGCCAAGGCCGGCACGGCAGCGGCCGCCGTTGCCGCCGGCGCGACCGATGGGGGCGCCTCCGCTGTCACCCAGGCCTACCACGGCTCGCTGGTGCCGCCGTTCTGCAATACCGCTGCGCGCGGATTCTTCCAGCAGGTTGCTGCCGCTGGCCTGTAAAAGTACAAGGAACACTTCATGAAAACCAGGCATTTATTGCTGGCCAGCCTTCTGGCCACTGCTGCGGCAGGCCCTGCGCTGGCGCAGCAGAACACGGTCAAGATCGGCATTTCCAATGTCCAGCCGCATTCCAGCACCAGCGATTTTTCAGGCCCGTTCACGCCCGGCGGCATCAGCATCGTGGTGCGCGATAAAACCACGCCATTTTTTTCCTACACGCGGGAAATCGACGACCACTGGGGCGTGGAACTGGCCTTGGGTTTTCCACCCAGCCACGACATCGAGTTGAGAGTCAACAACCCATCCCTGCCCGCCAGCGCGCAGGCCCTGTCCGGCCAGATGGGCGCCAAGGTGCGGCAGGTCGCGCCCACGGTGTTCATGAACTACACCTTCCTTGAAAAATCCAGCCCCTGGCGTCCCTTTGTCGGCGTGGGCATCAACTACACGCGGTTTGACAAGACCAGTTCGACCACTGCCGGCAATGCCCTCAACGGCGGCCCGACCTCGATCTCGCTGGACGATTCGGTGGGCCTGGCCCTGATGGGCGGCATGACCTACCGGATCAATGAACAGTGGTCCTTGTGCGCCGCGCTGGCCACGGCGCAGGTCAAGTCGGTCATCACGACCAACACGCTGGGGATCGAGCGCAAAGCCGACATCAAGTTCAGGCCCGCTGTACTCACCGTGGCGCTGGGCTATTCGTTTTAAGGCACGGCCTGTTGCCACTGGCACATCCCTGGGCGGACGGTGCCAGTGGCCTGAATTTTTCAAAGGGGGTGCTGCGCACCTCTTTTTTCATGGGCGGCCACTGCGTCGCGGCCCTGGAATCAAATCTATTTTGCTCCTGAATCAATAGCAGCTTGCGCTTTCCCTACCTGCACCAGAGGCTGTTTTCGCTATAAATTTGATGAATTCGCCATAATGCAGGCCATGAACCTACCGCCCCAGATCATCCCGATGCGTCATGCCGGCCACGACGCCCTGCAACTCACCGCCCGCCACGGCACGGCCATCATCGCGCTGCACGGCGCGCATCTGCTGTCATGGATTCCCACCGGCCAGCGCGAGGTGTTCTGGCTGTCGCCCGAGGCGCTGCCCGAGCC
>JAQGNK010000402.1 GCA_028291905.1 Polaromonas sp. | reverse complement strand
CTACGTTCCGAGCTCATGCGTGAACGTGACTTTTCCGGCTTAAATCCCGCGCGCGCGGTCCGCCGCAAACTGCAAGCGGAACGCGTTAAACCCGTCCGCGTCGATCGCATCGCGCATCTCCTGCATCAGGTTCAGGTAGTAGTGCAGGTTGTGGATGCTGGCCAACATGGGGCCGAGCATTTCGCCGCAGCGGTCCAGGTGGTGCAGGTAGGCGCGGCTAAAAGCCCCCGAGGCCGTGCCGTCGGGAAGCGTGCGGCCCCGGCAGGCGTAGCAGGTGCAGGTGCTGTCCACCGGCGCTTCCTCGCTCTTGTAGCGCGCATTGCGGATTTTCAGGTCGCCGAAGCGGGTGAACATGTGGCCGTTGCGCGCATTGCGGGTCGGCATCACGCAGTCGAACATATCGACGCCCGAGGCCACGCCCTCGACCAGGTCTTCCGGCGTGCCCACGCCCATCAGGTAGCGCGGCTTGTGCGCCGGCAGCCGGTGCGGCGTGTGCGCCATGATGCGCTGCATTTCTTCCTTGGGCTCGCCGACGCTGACGCCGCCGACTGCATAGCCGGGGAAATCCATCTCGACCAGCGCGTCGAGCGACTCCTGGCGCAGGTTCTCGAACATGCCGCCCTGCACGATGCCGAACAGCGCGTTCGGGTTTTCAAGCCTCGCAAACTCGTCCTCGCAGCGCCTGGCCCAGCGCCGGCTCAGCTCCATCGAGCTGCGCGCCTCGGCTTCGGTGGTGAGGCGGCCCTTGGTGTCGTAGGGCGTGCATTCGTCGAACTGCATCACGATGTCGCTGTTCAGGATCGTCTGGATCTGCATCGAGACCTCGGGCGTCAGGAACAGCTTGTCGCCATTGACCGGCGAGGAAAACTTCACGCCTTCCTCCGAGATCTTGCGCATCTCGCCCAATGACCAGACCTGGAAGCCGCCGCTGTCGGTGAGGATGGGCTTGTGCCAGTTCTCGAACTGGTGCAGCCCGCCGAACTGCTTGACGACATCGAGGCCCGGCCGCATCCAGAGGTGAAAGGTGTTGCCCAGGATGATCTGCGCGCCCATCTCATGGAGCGACTGCGGCATCACGCCCTTGACAGTGCCGTAGGTGCCGACCGGCATGAAGATCGGGGTCTGCACCACGCCGTGGTTCAGGGTCAGGGTGCCGCGCCGGGCATGGCCTTCGGTCTTGAGGAGTTCAAACTGGAGCATGGATAGAAAAAAGTTAAAGCGCCGTGGTCGTCAAGGCTGTTCTTTGGCAAAAAATTTCACGCCCGGCAAGGCCTTGAAGTGCGCGTCCTGTGTCCAGAGCTGGGCGCCACGGGTTTGCGCCGTGGCATAAATCAGGCTGTCGGCCATCGGCAGCCCATTGGCGGCCGCATTGAGCGCCAGATTGAGGTTGATGTCCACCACCTGGCCTTCGCGCATCAGTGCCACCGCCTGGTTGGCCTGCGCGACGCCAAACTCGCGCAGCGCAACCTTGTACACCTCGTAAATCGTGATGATGGGCACGACCAGCGTGGCCGTGTTGCCGATGACTTCGGCATACAGTTCGGCGCGCGGTGAATTGCTGAAGTATTCCAGCCAGCAGGACGAATCGAGAACGACCGGCGCAGTCCTGGCCGTTTTGCTCAACACCATGCGGCTCAGAACCGCTCGGGATCGCTGGGCACATCAGTGCTGGACAGGCCGGCCAGCAGGCCACGGCAGTCAGCTGCTGGCCTGACCGGCACCAGCTGGATCACGCCGTTGACCTCGAACACGCTCATGCGGGTACCGGGCTTGATGCCGCCGGCCTCCCGGATTTCACGCGGAATGACGACCTGGTACTTGGGCGAGACAATGACAGTCTGGTTGTGCATATCGATCATTTTATCGTGCAACGCATGTCATGTCGATTGTGCTGGTGTTGCTTGCGGTGCGCTGCAGCAGCATGGCGTCCCCATAGCTGAAGAAGCGGTAGCGTGCGCCGATCGCATGCCGGTAGAGCGCCATGATGTGCGCGTAGCCCGAAAACGCGCTGACCAGCATCATGAGCGTGCTCTTGGGCAGGTGAAAATTGGTCAGCAGCAAGTCAACCACCTGGAAGTCGAAGCCCGGCGTGATGAAGATGTTGGTGTCGTCGCAGCCGGGGCCGAATTTCGCGGCCGATTCGAGCGCCCGCACCGTCGTCGTGCCCACCGCCACCACACGCCCGCCGCGCGCCTTGCAGGCGGCAATCGCTTCCTGTGTGGCGTGCGGCACCTCGAAGCGCTCGAAATGCATCACATGGTCGGCAATGTTCTCGGCCTTGACCGGCTGGAAGGTGCCCGCGCCCACATGCAGCGTGACGCTGGCGCGGGCAACGCCGCGTGCCTCCAGTTGCACCAGCATGGCCTCGTCGAAATGCAGCGCAGCGGTCGGTGCGGCGACAGCGCCGGGATTCTTGGCGAACACCGTCTGGTAGCGCTGCTCGTCATCGGCCGAGTCGGTATGAGTGATGTAGGGCGGCAGCGGCACATGGCCGAACTGCGCCATCAGCGCATACGGGTTGCTGCTGAGCCTGAAGCGGTAGAGGGGCCCGTCGGCATTCGGCCAGCGGCCCAGCAGCGTCGCGGTGAAGCCGCCGTCCATCTGCAGCACTGCGCCGGGCAGGGGCTTCTTGCTGACCTTCATGTGCGCGGCGACTTCATGGCCTGCATCGG
>JAQGNK010000524.1 GCA_028291905.1 Polaromonas sp. | reverse complement strand
TTAGAGTGGCTAACAATACTGGGAACTTGCTTAGTACGGAGATGTCAGTGCATGCATGAAAAGAGCACTGATCAGCCAGAAGCTCTGGCAAGAACTTGAACCGCTGGTACCTGCTTGCAAGCCTTCGCCCAAGGGAGGCCGGCCCCGGTTTGACGACCATGCCGTCTTCAACGGCATCATGTTTGTTCTCTTCACCGGCATCCCGTGGGAAGACCTTCCCCAAGAACTTGGCTTCGGCAGTGGCATGACTTGCTGGAGGCGCCTGCGGCAGTGGCAGTGCGAGGGCGTGTGGGATCGGCTGCATCAGGCACTGCTTCAGCGGCTGCGCCAGTACGACCAGATCGATTGGAGCCGGGCAAGCATCGATGGCGCGAGCGTCTCGAGCCCCCGGGGGGCCAGGACACAGGCCCCAACCCGACCGACCGGGGCAAGCTCGGCAGCAAGCGCCACGTTCTGACCGATGCACGCGGTGTTCCTTTGGCAATCCTGGCGAGCGGAGCCAACCGGCACGACTCGATGCTCTTTGAGCCGCTGCTCGATGCTGTGCAGCCTATCGCAGGTCTACAGGGCAGATCGAGAAAGCGACCGGACAGGGTCCATGCCGACAAGGGCTACGACTACGACAAATGCCGCAAGGCATTGCGCCAAAGAGGTATCCAGGCGCGCATTGCGAGGCGCGGCATTGAAAGTCGCGAGCGGCTCGGGCGTCACCGCTGGGTGGTTGAGCGCACGCATTCTTGGTTTGCAGGCTTTGGCAAGCTGCGCATTCGTTTCGAGCGGCAGATCGACACCCATATGGCACTACTCAAGATCGCCTGCGCCGTGATCTGCCTGCGCTTTATTGAACGGTATTGTTAGCCGCTCTTAAGAATGATGGGTGGGAACGTCGGGTTCGCCGCCCGAAGCGACACGACGCGGCCGTCCTTGAGGCAGAAATACTTGACGGTGAACTCGCCGTCGACCTCGGCCACGACCACATCGCCTGGCCGTGGCGTCAGAGCCCGGTTGACGACAAGCATGTCGCCATCGTCAATCCCGGCCTCGATCATTGAAGTGCCGCGCACGCGCCAAAAGAATGTTGCGGCCGGGTGGGTGATGAGCAGGTCGTTCAGGTCGTGGCGCTTGACCGCGAAGTCGGCCGCAGGCGAGGGAAAGCCCGCCCAGACCGTACCCTCGACTATTGGCAAAGACAATGGGCCGCTTGATTCATAAAGCGTAGCAGAGGGTGGAATAACACTGTTCATACGTACAGTATATTCGTGCGTTCTGCAGATTGAGCAGATTTTGTGATTTTGCCGACAAGCGGCGCGAGGTGCGTGACAGTCAAGGCCATAGCCGCTCTGCGGTGCTGGAACTAAAGTACTGCCGCGCCCTCATGTTGCCACCACGGGGCCCCGTTGGGCCGCATCCGTGTGCAGTAGATCGAGCGCTGTAACGAAGCGAACCCGATACCCTTTATCCCGACGCCCATCCGTCCCGACGCTCGCTTCCACAGAGATGGCTCGGCCGCTTACCAGCACTCGGCAGAAAACGGCTACGCCCACCGGCAAACAGTCCATCTTGGCTCGGCCACACCAATCGCAAGTCCGGCTCAGTTCGTGCGCTCTTGGGCGTAGTCAAAAACTGTGTTTTGATACAGTTTTATTCGCCAAATACATTTCAAAACATCCATCTGCTATACTACATATAGCGTATAGGAGCGCGATAAAACACTACATATAGTGTTTTATGGTTCCTTCTGCTTTTAGAGCAGTGGGTGAGAAAAATGAAGCCAGCTGGCCCAGGGTGAATAAAAGTGAACAAAATAACGACGGACCAGAGGCCAAAAGACCGTCTCGACCTACTTCGCGCACAGCGCACCTTCTATGGGCGTGCCAAGCGGCTGCAGACCGGCTTTCTCTTCATGGCACTCGCGCTGCCGTGGATTAGTTTTTTTTGGGGTCCAGACGCGTCGCGAATTCGCCCCTCGCTTGCATTTATCGGTGTCGTGTTGCTGCTTGTCGAAATTGGTGTGGCGACGCGGCTGCAGCGCAACTGGGTCAAGACTGCGGCGCGGATTCAGGAGCAGTTCGACACGGAAGTATTAAGGCTTCCGTGGCATTCTTTGGTTACGGGCGCAAAGGTTGACCCAGAAGTCATACGGTCAGTGACCCGAAAGCCGATGACTGACAAAGAACGTGAAGACCTCGATAACTGGTACGAGGTATGTGTCGGAAGCATTCCCTTGGAACTGGGGCGACTGGTTTGCCAGCGCACCAACATTAACTACGACATGCGCGTAAGAAATACCTACTCTGCAGGCCTTCTGTGGATCGCAGTGTTGCTGGTGGTCACCCTGTTCGGATACGGCCTTTACGACGGGCTCAATATCCCAGCCTTGCTGCTCAACGTATTGGTCCCCTTCACACCGTTGGCCGCGTTTGTCTTACGCGAGCATCGCAAGCAGGCAGACACGGTGGAGTCACTGACGTCGCTGAAAGGCGAAGTCGAAAAACTCTGGGCCAAGGCGCTCGCCAATCCCAGTTCGCCTGAACTCACCCAAGACTCGCGCAACCTTCAAGACGCCATCTATCGAAATCGCACAACCAACCCGCTTGTTTATGACTGGGTTTACCAGGTTGTGCGCAAAGATAATGAGGACGCAAGCCGTCATGCTGCAGAAACCCTTGTTGCCGAAGCGAAGAAGAGCTTGATCAAGTCAGCGGGGGGCCAATGAAGCTACTCAACCATTTCAAGACGTTCTTGGAAGACCACGTCAACCTGAACGACACCAGACTGAAGCTTCTGACCGACAGTGTCGAAGCGGTGAAGAAGGCAGTCAAGTATCTTGACTGGGAGCCGAAAGTTGTCGATTTCGCAGTGCAAGGTTCATGGGCCCACGAGACCATTATCAAGCCTCAAACCGGCAAAGCGTTCGACGCGGATTTGCTGGTGTTCGTGGAGGCCGTGGAGGATTGGGCACCCAAAGACTATGTCAACACGCTGGCTACAGAATTGGGCAAGCTCTCGGCTTACGATGGCAAGGTGCGGCGCTTTTCTCACTGCGCCACTATTGAGTACGCTGGTGTGCGAAAAATTGACATTGCCCCCTGTATTGTCAATCGGCTATATGCCGGGTCGTACGAAGTTTGCAATCGCGGCACAGATACGTTCGAACAGTCCGAGCCCAAAGCGTATACCGACTGGGTCAAGGACAAGAATGGCATTGCGGGCGGAAACGATCTGAAGAAGGCAACGCGCTTGTTAAAGTACATGCGCGACATTAAGGGTAATTTTACTTGTCCCTCCTTTCTGTTGACCACCCTACTTGGTTACAGGGTAGAGGCGACCGACCGCTACAGCAACCACTTTGCGGATCTACCGACCACATTTAAGACACTGGTAGGCCGCCTGGATAATTGGCTGCAAGCCAGGCCCGACGTGCCATCGGTAATGCATCCTGTGCTTTATGGCGAGGATCAAGCTGATGGCTGGGATCAAGCCAAATATTCGAACTTCCGCGAGAAGGTCAACCTGTACAGGGGGTGGGTTGATGATGCATACGATGAAGAGGATAAAGAAGAGAGCATCGGCAAATGGCGCCGTGTTTTCGGTGATGGGTTTGCCGAGGGCGATACCAAACGTGCTGCGGAGAGGATCAGCGAAGCAGTGGCCACTTCAGACGGCATGTCACTGGTTGCCGGTAATTTCTATGCGGACTTGGTTGCCAAGGTCAAGGCGCTGGGGCAGGCTGCGGTACCCCCGAGCATCCGCCGATTGCCCCACGTCGAGCGCCCGAAGTGGCGCCGGGCAAGTGAACAACTGACCGTGTGCGTGGGATCCGAGTTGATGACTTCAAAGTACGGTCAGCGCATTCGCTCGATTCGTTCAGCCGAACCACTCCCTGCCCGCTACTCGATCAAATTCAGCGCCTTAAACGTTCATGGGACGCCGTTTCAGACCGACGATTACAACATTAAATGGCGCATCACAAACACGGACAAGGTGGCCGCTGCAGCCGATTCACTTCGCGGTGACTTTTATGACTCAGAGGAAGGTGCAACGCGTACGGAGGACTTGGCTTACCGTGGAGTGCACTTCGTCGAAGCGTTTGTGGTGCGCAAGCGCGACCAGCGCCTTGTGGGCCAATCCGAGCCGTTCTATGTCGTAGTCGAATAAGCCGGAGGATGCGCAATGATGATTCAAGAAGATGTAGTCCACCTGGCCCTTGGTGGTCACGCAGCGCAAAGAGGAACGCAGTTTTTCCATTTGGCTGAGGTTGTGGCCAAGGCCTATGAACCGACTTTGCAGCAACTCGACAAGCTGGACAGGGCCTACGAGGACACCGGCAACTTCCTCATCGGACGACCGGAGTTTGCTGATTTTCTTACCGGGGTGCATCCGCAAGGCTCCCGTGAATTGGGCACGATCGTGCGCCCTCTTGACCCGACCCGCGACGGGTTTGACATTGACCTTGTGGCAAAGTTTTCCCCAAGTGCATTGAGCAAGTACAAGGGAGGGCAAGGCGCGCGCCTGCTGATGAAAGAGCTCAGACTTGCACTTGACTGTTACGTCCATGAGAACCCCTGCAAAAAACTGAGCGTCAGGTCGTGGGATCGGTGTGTAACGTTCATGTATGAAGACGGCATGCAGGCCGATTTTGTTCCCGTTATTGGAGAGCCTCAAATGCGGCTGGTCAACGGTGCGGAGCATGGGTTGATCCCCGATACGAGTCTTGACAGCTACTTGTCGACGAATCCGAAAGGCTACTGTCAGGACTTCCATCGCATCGCCCAAATCAAGGCTAACTTTCCAACGAAGCTCCTGGATTCCATTTCCATGGAGGCGCGCAAAGCCGAGCTTGATCCACTGTCTAATGCCACTGAGGTTTTAGGCCGTCTGATTTGTCGTTATGTCCAACTGGCTAAAGTCCACCGAAACATCGCATTTTCGGGCGCTGACGAGAATGTCATACCCACTTCGGTGTTCCTTACATCACTTATCGCTCGCGGCTACGAAAAGTTGGCACTCAATCCCCATGATGGACCCCTTGAGTTGTTTGTGGACATCGTGAACACGATGCCGGAACTGTTTGAGGAGGAAACGCTGAACCACGGCCGCCGGCGTTGGCTTCTGATGAATCCCTGTGCCAGGAATGACAACCTGGCCGAATCCATGAACACAACCAATCGGCAGGAGGCGTTTATGCAGTGGCACGATAGGCTCCAGCGTGACCTGGGTGATCTGGTCATTTCAATCCAAGACAAGTCGTCATCCCAAGGTGTGCTTGAGGTTGTCAAAACCTCGTTCGGTGTTAGAGCGGCTACAGCCCTGTTGACACACAACGCCAACAGGCGTGACGCGCTGCGCGCCGGCGGGAAGGCCAGCTTTTTTGTAGGTGGTTCGGCTGTGGCAACAACCACGTCATCGCGTCGGCACACCTTTTTCGGGCGCAGCTGGTGAAGTTCCCGCGTCATCAACTCACCTTGGCGGAGCGAGGTGCTGAGCTTAATGCATTGGGCTGGGAGGGGGCGAAGGTTAATTTCTTCAATGGGCGAGAGATGCGTTTTACCTTCACGATTGCACCAACCCTCATGTCGCGCACATACCGGTGCATGCTAAAGGTGCCCAGGTCAGGAGTTCCTGAAATGATCGTACTGGAGCCCGATTTGAAGATATTGGCCTGTGGGCGGACTATTGAACATATCTATACATACGCGGGCAAAGGAACAAAGCTTTGCCTGTGGCTTCCTAACGCTGGAGAGTGGGATTGCAACATGAAATTTATCGAGACCTACCTACCCTGGACTGCTG
>JAQGNK010000513.1 GCA_028291905.1 Polaromonas sp. | reverse complement strand
TGTACTAGCGCTTGCATAGCACTCCTTTCTTTGCGTGCGCACCTTTTAAAAGGCCGCGCAGGCTTGATTGGGTCACCCCCAAACCACGACGTTGCCGGGTGGTTGTTGACCCTTGTTAATCTGGCCTGAGTAGGCAGCGAGTTCGGGTTTGCCTCTGGTTTGGAGGACTTGGGCGCATTCTATTGGCCTGCCAAATAACCTGTCAATAATAAAGAACTTGTTTCATATATCCCAAACATCTTTAAAGCCCTGTTTTTTTGACAAATAAGACTAATTTCACGATTGTTTTGGTTTTAATTTCAAAGTTTGCTTTGAGTAACGTTTGCTACCTGACGGATAGACCACACGACCCAAAATCAGCATTCCCTGCTGATGGGCGAGCATGTGAAGTTCAAGCCGGCCGTCTTCAGCAGCGCTCGCCAGCCGATCATGATTTAAGAAAATTCTAATCACAGGCAATGCTGCGATTGAAAAATTAGACTTGCCCAGGCAGTTGCATGGCGCTAATCTGCAGTTGTCCGGTTTATCGGACACCAGCCGGGTAAACAGTCCCGGTCAAACTGGAAGCAATCACTTGCTTCCATCGCATTGTGAGACGATTAATCTCTCCTCTTGCGAAGCCAGATGGCATGGGTTTCATGCCCGCCATCAACCCCGGTCATCTCCAAGTGGCCGGGGTTTTTCAATGGTGCCTCCGCTTTTCTGCGGTCCCAGGCCCGAATTTGCACTTGCGCTTGGCCTGCATAGCGCTGGAAAAAGCCTGATAGTCCCAACTTAATTTGGCAATGCCTTAAAAACAGCGAAAATAAGCACAATGCTTTAATTTTGTTAAAGCTGCGGGATTCAGGCCTTGCAAGCCATGACCCTAATTTCCCTTCCCCTGACAGAGCTTCCTGTTCGCCGTTCCCCGATTTGCTGCGACTGCCGGCAGGCACGCCAAGCCGGGGCTTTGAATGCTGGGCGCGGGTGCTGTCTCTGGCTGCTTTTTTTCCGAAACGATTGTTTTATATATGCTGCGCTTTCCCTTGTCCAAATCTTCCAAAGCTGAATCCACACCGGCGCCCGCCGTGAAGTCCAGCCCGACCAAAAGTGCTGAAGCCCATCCGCTGGATGCACTGACAGGCGGCGCTTTTTCGGCGCCCACCTCGGGCGAGCGCGCCTCGCGCATCCGCCAGTGGCTGGCCACCGAGCCCACGCCAGAGCAGATGGCCGAAGTCTATAAAGACCTGGCTAATCGCGACAAGGGCGCGGCCAAGCCGTTGAAGGAAAAGCTCGATGAAGTCAAGCGCAGCAAGGGCCAGGAAGCCGCAGCCGCCGAGTGGGCCGCCAAGGCCCAGGCGCTGCTGGCGCTGCCCAAGCTCAACCTGGCCGATGCACTGGCCTGGCAGCGCGATGCCGCCAAGGCCGGCGCGCCGCTGTCCAAGGAGCCGCTGGCCGGCCTGAAGGTGCAGCTTGCCGAGCGCGTCAAGACGATTGAAGACCTGCAGCACCGCACCCAGGTGCAGCGCGAAGCCGCCGTGCTGATTGCCCAGCGCATCGAGGTGCTGTCGATCAAGCCATGGCGCGATGCCGAAGCGGTGCTCGAAACCCTGCGCGCCGACGTGGCGCACTGGCAGGCCCAGGCTGACGAACTCGCGCAGGATGCGAACTGGGCCAGCGTCGATGGCAAGTTTCCGCCGCTGCTCGACGCTTCCCGTGGCCAGCTGCTGGCGGTATGGGACGCTTTCCAAAGCGCGCTGACGCTGGCCGTCAAAGCCGCCGAAGACGCGGCCGCGCCACTGCCCGCCGTGCCTGTCTGGGCAGATGAGCTGCGCGCCGCGCGCGGCCTCCCGACCTCGAAGTCCGAGCACCAGGCGCCCGGCGCGGCCGATGGCAACCAGCCTGCGCGTGCGCCAAAAGCCAAGCTGGACCCGGCTGTCCTGAACGACATGCGCGCCAAATCTTCGGCCATCGTGCAGGATGCGCTGGCCAAGCTGGAGCATGAAGTCGCCCAGGGCCACGGCAAATCGACCCCCAAGGTTGCTGCCGACCTGCGCCAGGCGCTGAAGGAAAACATCCGCAACATCGACAGCAAGCTCGAAGCCGCCGCCCATGCCGCGCTGACGGCCGCTGGCGAACTCGAAGGCTGGCAGCGCTGGCGCGCCGACCAGATCCGCGAGGAACTGGTCGTAAAGGCCGAAGCACTGGTCGCCAAGCCGCTGGGCGGGCGCAAGCAGCAGGATGCGCTGCGGAACATGCGCGAGCAGTGGAAGACCAGCGACCAGGGCGGCACGCCCAACCATGCGCTGTGGAAGCGCTTTGACGATGCTTGCAACGAAGCGCATAAAGTGGTCGAGGCCTGGCTTGAGAAAGTCAAGGAGCAGGCCGAGGCCAACAAGGCCCAGCGCCAGGCCTTGATCGACGAAGTGCTGGCCTGGGCTGAAGCCAACAAGGGCAACACCGACTGGAAGCACCATATCCGCAGCCTGAACGGCTTTGTTGAAAAATGGCGTGAAGCCGGCCATCTGGGCGAAAAGGCCTTTGCCGATATCCAGCCGGTCTGGAAAGCTGCGATGGACCAGGCCGATGCCGCCCTGACCGCCGCCCGCACCGACAGCCTGGCCCGCCGCAAGGCCATGATCGAGGAAGCCTCGGTGCTGGGCGCCGAGCCGCAGCTGCGCATCGACGCAGTCAAGTCGCTGCAGCAGCGCTGGCAGCATGAAGCCCAGAGCGTGCCCATCGAGCGCAAGCAGGAGCAAAAACTGTGGGATGCCTTCAGGAAGCCGATTGACGACGCTTTCCAGCGCAAGACCGTCGAGCGCGAGAAGGCCGCCGCCGCACTCGGCGAGCATGACCGCTATGTGCTCGAAGCCGCCAAGGCCGTGGAGCTTGCCACCGCCAGCGGCGACGCGCAAAAGATTCATGCCGCTGCCAAGGCGCTGGAAGCCGCTGTTCGCGGCCAGGTCGCCGCTGCCGACGCCAAGACCGCTGCCGACGCTGCCAGCGCCGAGCATGCCCAGGTTTCGGAGCCAAATCAGGCTGAAGCGCATGATTTACCTGCGCCAGCAGCTACTGAAATCATAGCGGACCAGCCATCCGGCGATGCGCCATCGGACACGTCCGCAGACGCCGAAGCCGCGCCAGCCGAGCCTGCCCCGGCACCAAAACCCGTTGCCAAGCCGGTGATTGCCATGCGTGGCGACGACCGTCCCGGCAATCGCAAGTCCGAGCCGGCCGGCGCGGCGGGCCGTGGCGGCAAGTTCGGCGACCGCAAGGATGCGCGTCCGGGCGGCAAGCCGAGCGGCCCGCGCCAGAGCACCGACAACAAGTTCGAGCCGTACCGCCCCGAGCGCGAGGGCCGGCCTGAGCGCGGCGGCGAGCGTTTCGAAGGCCGTCCGGCGTTTGAAGAGCGCGGCCCGCGCCTGGGCGATGCCGCCTTCCGCGCCCAGCGCGAAGCCTTCGAGGCCGCCAACCAAGCGCTGAAAAAGCTCGCCATGCAGGCTCACGGCGAAGTGCTGACGAATCTGCTGACCGCCTGGGAAAAGCGCGACCCCGAGCAGCTGCCTTCAGTGCAGGAACTCGGCAAGCAGGTTGCGCCCGCCGTGCGCAGCAACTGGGCGCAGGCCCTGAGCGCGCCGCCCGCCGCCAAGGATGCGGCCGAAGCCCTGCTGCGCCTGGAAATTGCCGCCGAGCTGCCCACGCCAGCCGAGCACATCAGTGCCCGCCGCATGCTGCAGCTGCAGCTGCTGACCCGCCGCAACGCGCCAGCACCGGCCGAAACCTGGGGCGAAGACACCGCCAAGGTGCTGGCCGCCGAGTTCGACGCCGGCAATGCGCGCCGCGTGCAGAACGCGCTCAAAGCCCTGCTCAAGCGCTGATGAACAGCCGGGCCGGCGCAGTGCAAGCCGGCCCGGCTCCATCATGCCCGCGCAGGCGGGAAGCCAGTCCGCTGCTGGCGGGCAGGCTGGCTTTTCGCGCCGCCACTGGATGCAGGATTTGGCTAGAAACAACTTTCCCTTGGTCGTTCCCGCGCAGTCGGGAATCCAGCGACACCGGCTGAATGCTCAAACCAGTCTGGCAACCCGCCTTCGCGGAGATGATGCAGAAAGGTTATTTTTGACCGCATCCTTATGCCTGCACGGGAATGGCGAGCGCAAAGCCCTAATTTCCCCATCCTTTTCCTTCTTTACCCCCACGCCATGACGCCCCACGACTTTATTGAAAAATGGGGTCCTGGCGGCCCGGCGCATGGGCTGAACGAAGAGCAGGGCGCCCAGAGCCACTTTCTCGACCTGTGCGAGCTGCTGGCGGTACCCAAGCCCGGCAGCGAGCCGGGTTACCTGTTCGAGGAAAAGAACTTCGTGCTCGGTGGGCGCACCGGTTACGCCGATGTGTTCCGGCGCGGCGCGTTTGCCTGGGAAAACAAGGCGCCCGGCAAGAACCTCGACGCCGCGCTCAAGCAGCTGCTCAGCTACAGCCTGGCGCTGAGCAACCCGCCGATCCTGGTGGTCTGCGACCGCCTGACGATCCGCATCCACACCCAGTTCACCGGCCACCCGACCGAAACCCACACCGTGCTGCTGGCCGAGCTGGCGCAGCCGGGCAAGCTGGCCCTGCTGCGCCGTATCTGGACGGCGCCCGAGAGCTTTCGGCCGGCAAAAACCAGCCGGGACATCACCGAGGCGGCGGCGCGCAGCTTTGCCACGCTGGCCGAAAGCCTGCGCAAGCGCGGCCCGCTGCGCGACAACGATCCGCAGGGCTGGCAGCGCCATGCCGATGAAGTCGCCCACTTCCTGACCCAATGCCTGTTCTGCTTTTTTGCCGAAGACGTGGGCCTGCTGCCGGGCCGGATGTTTGAAGGCCTGGTGAACAACCGCAAGCTCACCAGCGACAAGCTGGCCGGCGGGCTGCGCAACCTGTTCGGCGTGATGCGGGACGGCGGGCTCTACGGCAACGACGACATTCCCTGGTTCAACGGCGGGCTGTTCAAGGCCATCAAGGTGCCGGTGCTGACCGTGCTCGACATGACCGAGCTGCGCAATGCCGCCAGCCTGAACTGGAGCGCGATTGACGTGTCGATTTTCGGCACCCTGTTCGAGCGCGGGCTGGACCCGGGCAAGCGCAGCCAGCTCGGCGCGCACTACACCGACCCGGCCACGATCCAGCGCATCATCGAGCCGGTGCTCAGGCGCCCGCTGCTACAGATTTGGGAGCAGCTTGCGCCTGTGCTGAAAGGGCTGCTGGCCAAAAGCAGGCGCAAGGGCGACAAAAACTACCAGGCTGCGCAGGCGCAGTTCATCGGCTGGCTCGACCGGCTGAAAGACTACCGCGTGCTCGACCCGGCCTGCGGCAGCGGCAATTTTTTGTTCCTCGGTCTGAAGGCGCTGAAAGACATCAAGCTGCAGAGCCACATCGAGGCCGCCACGCTTGGCCTGGAGCGCGAAGCCGACCTGGTGACCGGCCCGCACAACATGCTCGGCATCGAGCTGAACGAGTACGCCGCCGAACTGGCGCGGGTGACGGTGTGGATCGGCGAGCTGCAGTGGCGTCTGCTGCACGGCTACGAGTTCAAGACCAACCCGGTGCTCGAACCGCTGGACCACATCGAATGCCGCGATGCGCTGCTGGCGTTCGGCGCGGAAGGCGCTGCGCCGGTGGAGGCAGAGTGGCCGAAGGCGAGCGTGGTGATCGGGAATCCGCCGTTTCTAGGCGACAAGAAGATGCGCGCCGAACTGGGCGGCGAGTACACCGAGGCCCTGCGAAAGGTATTTGCGGGCCGCGTTCCTGGGGGTGCTGATCTGGTGACCTACTGGTTCGAGAAAGCCCGCGAGCAAATTGAACATCATGGCCTGCAGGCGGCGGGGCTGGTGTCAACCAATTCCATCCGGCAAGCGGCAAATCGAAAAATCCTGGACCGAATCTGCGCGACGACCCAGATTTACGAGGCCTGGAGCGATGAGCCTTGGGTCAACGAAGGTGCTGCGGTGCGTGTTTCCTTGATTGCCCAGGGCGCGGCTGCCAGCTGTTTTCTGAATGGCCGCAAGGTGGACCGTATCAATGCCGACCTGACCGATGGAACCCAGGGCCTGGACCTGACGCTGGCAAAACCCCTGCCGGAAAATCAAAATGTTTCGTTTTTCGGGCTTTCCCTGGCGGGGCTGTTCACCATTGAAGGCGAACTGGCGCGGCGGTGGCTGCGCAAAGGCGGCAATCCGAACGGCCTGCCGAACAGCGATGTGATTCGTCCCATCTGGAATGGAGCAGACGTGACCCGGCGCGCGGCGGATCGCTGGGTGATTGACTTTGCGCTGATGGACGAGGCGCAGGCCTGCCTTTACGAGTTGCCTTTTGAGCATATTCGCCGTTTCGTCAAACCGTTTCGGGACAAAAACAATCGTGAAAGCCGGGCCAGGATGTGGTGGCGACACGGAGAGGCAAGGCCTGGCCTGCGCAAAGCGATGACTGGGCATGAACGCATCATCGTGACTTCAGAAACCTCAAAGCACCGCTACTTTGCCTGGTGCCCTGCGGTGATAGCGCCAGAGCACAAGCTCGTGGTGATTCCCCGTTCGGATGACCAGACTTTCGGTATCTTGTCGTCGCGCATTCATGTGCTGTGGGCAGTGTTTGCTGGTAGTCGATTGGGTGTCGGGAATGATCCGGTTTACACCACCAGCCGCTGCGTGGAGCCATTTCCGTTCCCAGAAGACTTGACGCTCAATCTACCGGCGTCAACTCAACCAATCGCCCAAGCCATCGCCAGTGCCGCCAAGCACCTCAACGACCTGCGCGAGCGCTGGCTCAATCCGCCCGAATGGACGCTGCGCCTGCCCGAGGTGATTCCGTTGGGCATGGACAAAAGCCCGTATCCCGACCGCATCCTGCCCAGAAACGGCCATGAAAAAGAGCTGGCCGAGCGCACGCTGACCAAGCTCTACAACCAGCGCCCGGCCTGGCTCGACGCTGCCCATCAGGCGCTCGACGCGGCGGTGGCGACGGCCTACGGCTGGGCCGACTACTGCGCCGCCATGCCGGACGAGGACATCCTCCAGCGCCTGCTGGCGCTGAACCTGCAGTGCGCCGCTGTGCAAGGCGCTACCAAGGCGCTATTAAATAAATAGCTGCCTGCGCAGGTTACGCCTGCGCCAGAGGCCGATTTGGCTTGAAACCAACCGGCGCTTATGAAAGCAGCTGGATCAGCGCATCCGGGTGAATGCCCCAGCCCGCCAGCCCCGACAGGCCCATCAGCACGCCAAAGCCGGTGGGCACCAGCGCAATGAAGTACAGCCACCACAGATGCGTCAGCGCCGTCACCGCCAGCAGTGAAATGGCAATCGCCAGCAAAGCGTCGGCCAAGTCGAACTGGTCGTCGCGGAAGTTGGCGGCGTCGTAGTCTTTCTGGTCCTGCCCGGCCTGGGCCTTCAGTTCCTCTTTCTTGCTGGCCTGCTCGGCCGCCAGCTGCGCGTACTGGTCAATGGCCTGCTGGTAGGCGGGGCCTTGCGCGGCGGGCTGCGAGGGCGCGGCCAGTCGCAGCTGCAGCAGCGTTCCCTTGGCGACTTCCTCGCGGATGTTGCGGGCCTGGTAGAAGTTCCAGTGGTCGATCTTGTTGGCCTGCGCCTGCTGCATCGACTGCACGATGTTGTCGTCCTTGACCTTGCAGATGCCCATGAAGGTCGCCAGCAGCGCGACCGTGATGGCGACGCATTGGTTGAGTTTGCGGAACCAGGCGTAGGCGGCGTCCTCGGGCTCGGCCGAGGGAAGCGATTCAAGTGGATCAATAGCCATGGCGGATCACTCGAAAAGCCACAGGCGCTGAAGCCGCCGGCCCGTGCCGGCCAGATGCTGCCGGCACGGCCGGCAGGTCAAAAAAGAGGGGCGGCGCACAGGCGCAATCGCAGGCGCAATTTGTGGACGGAGGGCGGATTTGGCGTAGGAGCATGTTTTTCAGCGCTTTGGCTTGATGAGGTGGCAGGCAGGGATCAAACGGCAGGACGCGTTCATTGAACGCTTGAGG
>JAQGNK010000476.1 GCA_028291905.1 Polaromonas sp. | reverse complement strand
ACCACGCTCGGCGCCCGGCGACAAGGTCATCGAGACGCTACGAATTCAATAGCTGGTTGCGCAAGCACTGCCTACGCTGGAGTCGCTTTTTATTCCAAAACAAGCCGTCGCCTCGTTGCATTGCTCCCCTGCGTTACTCCTTTACCCGCTGGGAAATGGTGGGATGGGGCCTCCCCGAAGCCGAGCGGGAACAGCTGCGACGAGGCTGTTGCGTGTTTGGCATCAAATAGGCCTCTGGCGCAGGTGCTGTGTGCGCAGGCAGCTATCAAATAAATAGCTATTCAGCTGTGCTGCAAGCTGCCGTCACCAGGCCAGCAAACCCAGCGCGAACGGCAGGCTTGCCACGCCCAGCGCGGTGGACAGGGTGACCAGGCCGGCGACGTAGCCGCCGTTGTAGCCCATGCGCGCCGCCAGCACATAGGCGCTGGAGGCCGTGGGCAATGCGGAAAAGGCCAGCAGCACGGTCGCCTGCACGCCTGACAGGCCAAAGGCTTTCGCCAGGCCCAGCGCGACCAGCGGCATCACCAGATGCTTGATCGCCAGCACGGCAGCGCTCAATACCTTGGCCTGCGACAGGTGGCCGAACTGCATGCCGGCGCCTGCAGCCATCAGCCCCAGCACGATGGCCGAGGCGCCGATGCGGCCCAGCGTCGGTGCTGACCAGTCGGGCAGCGAAAAGCCCAGCAGGTTGGCCGCCAGCCCGGAGCCGGTCGCCAGAATCAAGGGGTTGCGCACCAGCTCGCGCGCCAAGCCGCGCTGGGCATGCCGGACCATCGGCCAGACCGCCGCCACATTCAACAGCGGCACGCAAACGCCGATCAGCACCGCGATCAGCTGCAGGCCCTGGCCGCCGGCCAGGCGCTCGGCCAGCGCCAGGCCGATGAAGGAATTGAAGCGAAAGGCCACCTGCGCACTGGCTGCGTGCTCGCGCCTGTCAATGTAGCGGCCCAGCCACGGCAGCCGGGGCAGGCTGTAGGCCAGAGCGATGCCGACCAGGCCCAGCAGCACGCCGGCGGCCATCAGGCTGGAGGCGGCGCCCAGGTCCAGCGGACTCTTGAGGATGGACTGGAACAGCAGCACCGGGAATAAAAAGAAATACACCAGGCTCTCGACCTGCGCCCAGACCAGCCGGTCGAGCGCGGTGTAGTGGCACAGCAGGCAGCCCAGGACGATCAGGGAAAAATCGGGAAGAAGGAGTTGCGCGTAAAACACCCGGTCGAGAATAACCGCAAGAAACGCCAGGAAAGCGCAGGCCTGGGGCAGGCGCCTGATTGGCGCCATGGCCCAGACACGCATTTCCCGCATCATTCCCGCGAGGGCGGGAATCCAAGGCTCCATGCCCGGCTCCGGCTGGATTGCCGCCTTTGCGGGCATCACGGGCTTGGCTGTCCGGAGCCACTATGGGCCAGGGGCAGGCCTGGGGTTACCCTTATGCGTTTTCCACAGGCGACAAACCGTAAGCCCGGTTTAGGATGCGTCTTTGTCTGATGTGTTTGTTGTTGTGCTTGATGCAAAGGAATTGACCATGAATCGTCGCTATCTGCTGGCCCTGTCCACCCTGGCCCTGGCGGCTGCCGCTGCCGCCCCGGCCGTGGCGCAGGACTACCCGAACAAGGTCGTCAAGCTGCAAATCCCGTTCGCGCCGGGGGGCACGACCGACATCATCGGCCGGGTCATGGCCGAGCCGCTGGGCAAGGCGCTGGGCCAGCCGGTCATCATTGAAAACAAGGCCGGCGGCGGCGGCGTGATCGGCGCGCTGGAAACCTCCCGCGCCGCGCCCGACGGCTATTCGCTGGGCATGGCCACGGTGTCCACCACCGCCGCAAATCCGGCCATCAACCCGAAGAACCCGTACAACCCGCTCACCGACTTCACGCCCATCGTCAACATTGCCGCCACGCCCAACATCATCGCCGTGCATCCGAGCTTTCCGGCGCGCAACTACAAGGAGTTCGTGGCCGAGCTGAAAAAGAATCCCGGCAAATACTCGTTTGCCTCGTCGGGCACCGGCAGCATCGCCCACCTGCAGATGGAGCTGTACAAGAACCTGAGCGGCACCTTCATCACCCACATTCCGTACCGGGGCTCCGGCCCGGCGCTGAACGACACGGTGGCCGGCCAGGTGCCGATCATTTTCGACAACCTGCCCTCGACCCTGCCGTTCGCGCTGCAAAAGCGCCTGATTCCCATCGTGGTGGCGGCGCCGCAGCGGCTGGCCGCGCTGCCCGATGTGCCCACCTTCAAGGAAGTCGGGCTGGAGCCGGTCAACCGCATGGCCTACTACGGCCTGGTCGGCCCCAAGGGCCTGTCCAAGGAGGTGGTGGACAAGGTCAATGCGGGCGTGAAAAAGGCGCTTGAAGACCCGGCCGTGCGCAAACGCATCGAGGACACCGGCTCCTTGATCGTGGCCAACACGCCCGAGCAGTTCGCCGGCCAGATCAGGGCCGAGTACGAGGTGTACAAGAAAGTGGTCGAGTCGGCCAAGCTCAAGCTGGACTGAGGCGGCGCGCCGGGTTTTAATTAACGGCCAGCAATTTGTTTTTCCCCGAAGTTCCGCCCTCCAGGCCAAGGTCCGGAGGGCGGTTTTTTTCCAGTTTCCATCCCACCCTGCGTCTGATCCCATGCACCCACAAAGCCAGTCCAGCATTGATGCGTTTATTGATGCCCTGTGGCTGGAGGACGGGCTGTCGAAGAACACGCTGGCGGCCTACCGGCGCGACCTGTCGATGTATGCAGTCTGGCTGAACGCCCCTGCGCGGCGCCAGCGCCCGCTCGACGCCACGGGCGAAGCCGACCTGCAGGACTATTTCGCGCTGCGCCATGCGGTGACCAAAGCGACCTCGGCCAACCGCTGCCTGACGGTGTTCAAGCGCTACTTTCGCTGGGCGCTGCGCGAAAACATCATTGCCGCCGACCCCACCCTCAAGTTTCAGTCGGCCAAGCAGGCGCTGCGGGTGCCCAAGCTGATGACCGAGGCGCAGGTCGATGCCTTGCTGGCCGCGCCCGATGCCGAAACGCCGCTCGGCCTGCGCGACCGCGCCATGCTGGAGCTGATGTATGCCAGCGGCCTGCGGGTGAGCGAGCTGGTCGGGCTCAAGACCTTTCATGTCAGCCTGAACGAAGGCGTGCTGCGAATCATGGGCAAGGGCAGCGCCGAGCGGCTGGTGCCGTTCGGCCAGGTGGCGCGGGAGTGGATCGTGCGCTACCTGGCCGAGGCGCGGGCTGTCATCCTGGGGCGCCAGCAGACCGACGATTTGTTCGTGACCAGCCACGGCCACGGCATGAGCCGGGTGATGTTCTGGCTGCTGGTGAAAAAATATGCGCAGCTGGCCTTCATCCACTCGCCGCTGTCGCCCCACACCCTGCGCCATGCCTTTGCCACCCATTTGCTCAACCACGGCGCCGACCTGCGGGCGGTGCAGCTGCTGCTGGGCCATGCCGACATCTCCACTACCACGATCTATACCCATGTGGCCAGGGAGCGGCTCAAGCTGCTGCACGCCGAGCACCATCCGCGCGGCTGATTGCATTTCTAAATCAGTTCAATATGCCGTTGCTTCGTCTTGCCGTGCTGTAGCACTGTCAGCGGCTTCACGCCTGATCATCGAGTTGATTGAGAAATGGAATAAGCACCCCTGCAGTCCGGCGGACTGCCAGTCAGCCCATGGCCGGGTACATGTAGTCCCGGCTGAACGGATAGACCGACTGCGCGCCCTTGAGAACCTCGGCAGGCTGCGCATCGGCGGCGGGCCGGGCCGCCAGCACCTGGTGCAGTGCCAGCCAGCCCTGCTCGAAGCTCATGGCGCTGCCGGCCAGGTAGAGGCGGTAGGCGCGCAGGATTTTTCCGGCCCGCTCGCTGCCGCCGTCAGCCACGAGCACCCGGCGCGCCTCGTCCAGCCGCGCCTCCAGCGCATCCGACCAGTCCCACAGCGTGCGGGCATAGTGCGGCCGCAGGTTCTCGGTATCGACCATCTCCAGCCCGGCGCTGGCCAGGTGCTCCAGCACGGCGCTGACATGCAGCAGCTCGCCGCCCGGAAAGATGTATTTCCCGATGAACTCGCCCATGCCCGCGCCCATTTGGCGGTAGCCCAGCCGGCCGGCGGTGATGCCGTGGTTGAGCACCAGCCCGCCCGGCGCCAGCAGCCGCATGAGCTTGCCGAAGTAGCCGGTCATGTTGGCCTGCCCGACATGCTCAAACATGCCGACCGATGAAATCTTGTCGAAAAGCCGGTCTTCCGGCAGGTCGCGGTAGTCGCGCAGCTCGATCCTGACCCGCTGGCCCAGGCCCCTGGCGTCGATCATTTCCTGCACATGCGCATGCTGGTTCCTCGACAGGGTGATGCCCGTGGCCTGCACACCATAATGCTCGGCCGCCCACAGCAGCAGGCCGCCCCAGCCAGCGCCGACATCGAGGAAGCGCTCGCCGGGCTGCAGCATCAGCTTGCGGCAGATGTGGTCGAGCTTGGCCTCCTGCGCCTGGGCCAGCGTCAGGCCGGGGGCGCGGTAGTAGGCGCAGGAATAGACCCGGTGCGGGTCGAGCCAGAGCGCATAGAAAGCATCGGAAACATCGTAATGAAACTGTATCTGCGCCGCATCCCTGGCCAGCGTGTGGGCGCTCAACGAGCGGGCGTGGTCAAGCAGCTGTGGCAGCCAGCCGCCGCTGCGCTGCACCGGATTGTCTGGCACCAGCTTGAGCATGGCCCGCATCACATCGCGCATGGCGCCTTCAAACTGCAGCTTGCCTTCGACATAGTCTTCAGCCAGGGCGCCGATCTGGCCGGCCTTGAGGCGGGCGATGCTTGACCATTTTGAGAACGACAGCCTGACCGGCGCATCGGCCGCGCCCAGTTGCTGGCCCTGCGGCAGCTGCAGCGCAATGTCCGCCGGCAGCCCGGCCAGCGGCGAGGAACGATTGGAAACGGGGGGCAGTGCCATGGCTCGACTCCTTCGTTGGAAAAGTCTAGCGGCGCGACTGTCCCTGGGCCATCACCTCAAATGCGTAACAAAAAGCTGACTTTGCCGGCGCTGGAGTCCAGGCGCCCCGGCTGGAAAGCGTTCCAGCCGGGGCGTTTATGCTATTGAATCAATAGCTGCTTGCGCATATGCTGCCTGCGCTGCAGCCTTGTTTGATCTGATTGGGTACATGCCTCAGACAATAAAAACCGTCATTGCCGCGAAGGCGGGAATCCAGCCGGAGTCAGGCAGGGCACTGGAATGCCGCCTTGGCGGGAATGGTGCGGCGAATGCACGTCAGAGCCAGCTAGCTAATCAGGTGAAACAAGGCTGCAGCCAAGGCACCACTTGCGCAAGAAGCTATTAAAAAAGCAGCAAAAAGAGAGTTGACCGGCTGCTTCCGGTCAGGGCAATTCCGCTCTAGAACTCGGCACCCAGCAGCGACAGCTCGGCCTCATCGAATCCGGCGGCCCGCCGTGCCTGCAGGTTCAGCGGCCCCTTCAGGCGCGGCGCGCCGTACTGCCGGGCCAGTTCGGCATAGGTGGCGACCGGCTCCAGGCCGCGCCCGGCGCACAGGTGGCGGTACCAATGGTTGCCCGTCGCCACATGCTGGACTTCATCGCGCAGGATGATGTCCAGGATGGCCACGGCGCGCAGGGCGTGTGGCGTGCCGACCTTCTTCAGCTTGGCCTGCATCGGCGGCGTCGCGTCCAGCCCGCGCGCCTCCAGCGTGCGCGGCACCAGCGCCATGCGCGCCAGCACGTCCCCTTCGGTCTTGCGGGTCATGTCCCAGAGGCCGGTATGCGCCGGGAAGTCGCCGTAGTCGTGGCCCATGGTTTGCAGCAGCTCGCGCAGCAGGCTGAAATGCAGCGCTTCCTCGGCCGCGACCTTCAGCCAGTCGAGGTAGTAGGCCGGCGGCAGGCCCGGGAAGCGCCAGACCGCATCGAGCGCTAGGTTGATGGCATTGAACTCGATGTGGGTCACCGCATGCAGCAGCGCCGCCAGGCCTTCACCGGTGAACGGCGAGCGCTTAGGGCTGTCCAGGTGCGAGCGCAGCTCGGGCCGCGCCGGGCAGCCGGGCAGGCCGCCGGGTGCTTCGATTCGTACATCAATCGCTATGAAAAGAGTAGCTGACTGCACATGCAGCGCCTGCGCCAGGAGCGCTTTTTGTTGTGGATCTGGCTGCATCAGGGCCTGCAGGGCAAGCTGGCGCAGTTCGGGAGCGGGTGGCGTGGCGGTCATGGCGCGATTGTCGGCGACGGGCTGGCCGCCGGGCCAGCGCCGCCATTGATGCGCTGGCGGCCTTGCCTACAATGAATGCTCATTTTTCACCACCCTCCCATTTCCAAGGAACGCCATGGCCATCTACCAGCTGGACGATTTGCAGCCCGTCATTCACGAATCGGCCTGGGTGGCTGACAGCGCGCAGGTCATGGGCCGGGTCACGATGGCCGAGGACAGCAGCGTCTGGTTCGGCGTGGTGGTGCGCGGCGACACCGCGCCCATCAGCATCGGCAAGGGCGCCAACATCCAGGACAACAGCGTGCTGCATGCCGATGACGACACGCCGCTGGTGATTGGCGAGAACGTCACCGTCGGCCACCAGGCGATGCTGCACGGCTGCACGATTGGCGACAATTCGCTGATCGGCATCCAGGCGGTGGTGCTCAACAACGCCCGGATCGGCAAGAACTGCCTGGTCGGCGCCGGTGCGCTGGTGACCGAGGGAAAAGAGTTTCCCGACGGCTGCATGATCCTCGGCAGCCCGGCCAAGGCCGTGCGCCAGCTCACGCCCGAGCAGATCGAGGGTTTAAAAATGAGCGCCGAGCGCTATATGCAGAATGCCCGGCGCTACAAGGCCGGCTTCAAGAAACTGGGCTGAACGTCCGGTTTTCCTTTTTTGGGCAGCCAGGCTGCCATTTTTTTATAGTTGCGCCCATGTCCGAACTCCATAAATTCATCTTTGACGGCCTGCCGGTGCGTGGCATGGTCGTGCGCCTGACCGATGCCTGGCAGGAAATCCTCAAGCGCCGCGAAGCCGCCGGCGGCTATCCGCCCGAGGTGCTGCAGCTGCTCGGCGAAATGACGGCGGCCGGCGCGCTGATGCAGGGCAACATCAAGTTCAACGGCGCGCTGGTGCTGCAGATTTTCGGCGACGGCCCGGTCAAGCTGGCCGTGGCCGAAGTGCAGCCCGACCTGAGCCTGCGCGCCACCGCCACCGTGACCGGAGAAGTCGCGCCGGGCAGCTCGCTGAGCCAGCTGGTCAATGTCGGCAATGAAGGCCGCTGCGCCATCACGCTCGACCCGAAGGACAAGTTTCCCGGCCAGCAGCCCTACCAGGGCGTGGTGCCGCTGTTTGGCGACCGGCATGAAAAGCTCGAAAAACTGAGCGAGGTGCTGGAGCATTACATGCTGCAAAGCGAGCAGCTCGACACCCGGCTGATACTGGCCGCCGACGGCAACGTGGCGGCGGGCCTGCTGATCCAGCGGCTGCCGGTCAAGGGCCAGGGCAACCTCGAAGGCCAGATCGACCGCGAAGCCAATGAGGACCAGATCGGCATCAACGAGGACTTCAACCGCATTGCCATGCTGGCCGCCACGCTCAAGCAAGAGGAATTGCTCACGCTCGATGTCGATACCATCTTGCGCCGCTTGTTCTGGGAGGAGCCGCTGACCCGCTTCGAGCCGCTGGCGCCCAGCTTTGCCTGCAGTTGCTCGCGCGAGCGGGTGGGCAACATGCTGCGCGGACTGGGCACGCCGGAAATCGACAGCATCATTGCCGAGCGCGGCCAGGTCGATGTGGCCTGCGAATTTTGCGGTGCACAGTACGGATTCGACCCGGTGGACGCGGCACAGCTGTTCACCCAGCAGGTTCAGCAGCAGCCGCCTAGCTCGACGGTTCAGTAGGCTGGGCCGGCGCGGCTGGCGCTAAATCACCCCCGGCTTGCCATCACGGCGTTCAAGGCGGCGGGCAGTTTTTTGCTACTGAATGGATAGCTGCTGGCGCATGCTGTGCCTGCGCTGGCAGTCTATTTGATGCCAAAAAGTGGCTGGTTGCTCAAAACGGAGGATTTCCAGTCGCTGGCTTGGCGAAAGCCTGGCGCCGGCATCAAGCGGTGCCGGCGCGCTGCACCAGCAGGTCGCTCAGCAGCTTGTGCTCGCAGGCCGGGTCGCTGCATTTGTCGCACAGCCAGGCCCACGGGCGGGTCATGGCGCTGCCCGAGCCGGCTTTAAGCGCATCGTCTGCGTGCGGGCCAGAACGGTTTTCTGCCTCTGGCAGCAGGCTTTCAATCGCAGCCAGGGTGTGGGCTAGGCGCTCGGCAGGTGTTCCGTACACCACCAGGTAGGCCAGCGCGGCGTCTGCCAACGCCTGGCGGATCGACAGGTCGGCGACCTGCAATTGATTTTCTGTTTCCTGGTCGGAGTTTCGCGTCGCCGTGCCGGTGGGCAATGCGTGCACGGCTGTCATGGGCGGCAAGCCCATCAGCAGAACCAGCGCAAAGCGGGCCGCATCAGGCGGCAGTGGCGGATTTTCAAAAAGTTGCACTTGCGGCTGGCGGCCTGAAGAAGCAAGCGCATCGTTCAGCGCCACCGCAAGCGCTCGAACGCCGCTGCCGGGCGTGCCGAGCAGCGCGATAGTCAGCGCTGCCATGCGAAAAGATGGCGCCGGGCACGCCGCTCCGGCCCGGCGGGCGGATCAGTCCGTGATCTGCACGAACATTTCATTGGGCTTGACCATGCCCAGCTCGCCACGGGCTTTTTCCTCGACCATTTCCATGCCTTCCTGCAAATCCTTGACCTCGGCGGCCAGCAGGTCGTTTCTGGCCTGGCGCAGCTTGTTGCTCGCCAGCTGCTCCTCCAGCCGCAGCTGCATCTGCTGGACGTCGGGAATGCTGCCCCGGCCGCGCCAGAGCTGCGCATGCAGCAGCGCCAGCAGCGCCAGCAAAATGGCTGGAATGACGAAACGGTGGCCCACGCAGCAGCGAAAAGGTTAGCGCAGGTTGTAGAACGCGGCGCGGCCGGGGTAGACGGCGACTTCGCCCAGGTCTTCCTCGATGCGCAGCAACTGGTTGTACTTGGCCATGCGGTCCGAGCGCGACAGCGAGCCGGTCTTGATCTGGCCGGCATTGGTGCCGACCGCGATGTCGGCAATGGTCGAGTCCTCGGTCTCGCCCGAGCGGTGCGAAATGACGGCGGTGTAGCCGGCGCGCTTGGCCATTTCAATCGCGGCAAACGTTTCGGTCAGCGTGCCGATCTGGTTGATCTTGATCAGGATCGAATTGGCAATGCCCTTGTCGATGCCTTCCTTGAGGATTTTCGTGTTGGTGACGAACAGGTCGTCGCCGACGATCTGCACATTCTTGCCCAGGCGGTCGGTGAGAATTTTCCAGCCGTCCCAGTCGCCCTCGGCCATGCCGTCTTCGATGCTGATGATGGGGTACTTGTCGCACCAGGTCGCCAGCATGTCGGTCCATTCCTGGGCCGAGAGGCTCAGGCCTTCGCCGGACAGCTCGTACTTGCCGTCCTTGTAGAACTCGGATGCGGCGCAATCGAGGCCCAGGGCAATCTGCTCGCCGGCGACAAACCCGGCCTTGTCGATGGCTTCGAGGATCATCTCGATGGCCGCTTCATGACTGGGTACGTTGGGCGCAAAGCCGCCTTCGTCGCCGACGGCGGTGCTGATGCCCTTGTCGTGCAGGATTTTCTTCAGCGCATGGAACACCTCGGCGCCGTAGCGCACCGCCTCGCGAAAGCTCGGCGC
>JAQGNK010000427.1 GCA_028291905.1 Polaromonas sp. | reverse complement strand
GGCCGCGTATTCCATTCCGTTATCCAACACCGCCCGCCGGGGTGCGGTGCCTGTTCGGCGCATCGCCATTCCAAAGGCGCGCAATACGCTTTGCGCGTCCGGGTCTCGGCAGACAACCACGCCCAGGACGGCGCGTGACCTGATGTCGCACCAGGCGATCAGGAAAGGGCGGTAGGGTTTACCGTCCGGGCCTTTAACGAAAAAATCAAGCCGGTGCCCATCAGAGCACCAGGTATCGTTAACCGGGATGTTGTAATTTCGTCTAGCCGGTGGCTGGCTTTGCTCTAGAGCTTTGAACCCCTTGCGGCCTGCAATGACCAGCTGGCGCGGCTCTTTGTTGATGCGGGCACGCACAGCGTCATCACTGGGGATGATCCAGCGCCTTGACGGTGCCAGGTCACGCGCTGTAACCAGCAGGGCGCTTAAAGGCGGCTCAGAAGGACTCAGCCACAATCCAAGAATGAATTGATAGGCTTCCTCGGTGAACTCAATCGGGGGCCGTCCGCTTCCATATTGAGGCGCTAGCCGGGCGAGCCATTCGCTTTCAGGGTGCCCCTTGGTGGCGGCGTAGTAACGGTTTATTGAGGCCCGCGACGCGCCCAAGGCGGAAATCACGGCTTTTTCTGCCTCGCCAATGCTGAATCCTTGGCGCACCAGGTCATTGCGCATGCGCACCACGGCGACGGCTTTTTCTGCCTTTTCCTTGTTGCTGCGCGGGCTGCGTTCGTAGGCCTCAATCATGCTGACTGATTCGCCGGTCAAAGTCAGGCTGCATTCTGGCAACGCTGGCGGTTGCGGTGCAAGCACCATGGCCTGCGCTACTACATTGCCTTTGAGCTCCGCCCAATATTTGGCTTGGGCTTCAGATGGCAGGCTGGCAACAGGGATTTGCCAGCTTTCATTGCCGCCGATCAGGGTTTTTTGAGCGCCCTTGAATTTACCTTCTTGGCAATGGCGCTTGGTCGTTGTCCAACTGTTTCCAGTCAACTCCATAGCTTTCTTGGCAGTGACAAATTCCGTGTTTTTCGGGCTGCGGGAGTAGCCCGAAGATTTATCGCAATCATTTAGCGTTTTCAGAGAAAACCCTTTATTCATGCGGGTTTCAAGGGGGTAGCCCATTTTTTTAGAGTGGGCTACTGTCATGGGCTGGTCAAGCCCCGCTGGGTAGCCCATCTTTTCTTGGCTTTTATCGCTCACTGGGCTACTTCTCAACGATTTCGCCATCTTTTAGACCCAGCAGAACAGCAGCTTTGTGTCCTTCTCCTATGCGTCCAGCAATCCGGCCTTTTAGGACGCCTGCGACCACTGCTGGGCTCAAGTTGTGAGTAATGGCCCAGCTTCGAAGGCTGACGCCTTTTCGGGCGAAGTCCTCCAAGACTTCTTCTTTTGTTTTTAAAGGTGCCTCGTTCATATTTCCTCCATTTGTGTATGTCCCATATGGAACATGACCATATTAACCCATTTGGAACACTTTCCACAATAAGTAAAATAAGTTTCCACGCCGCTTTTGGGCAGAAAACATCAGGAAAACGAGGCGTACACAGCGACAGCGGGCGACTTACGAAAAATCAAAGGGATTTATGAATGTCAGGGTTGGGGCAAGAATTGCAGAGGAGCGGGAACGTTTAGGCTTGAGTCAAGAGGCTTTTGCTGCCCGTGCTGGCGTATCGTTTAGTAGCCAGCGGCGATATGAAAATGGGACTAGAGACCCCAGCACCGCCTACCTCGCGAATCTTCGAGAGTCCTGTGGGGTGGACGTGGATTACGTGCTTACTGGCGACAGAAACTCAAACATGCCGCAGCACAGAATCATCTTTGCTTTGCGGGTTGCCATCCTTGAGGTTGGCAAAAGGCTAGGATGCGAACTGGAAATAGCGCAGCATCTGTCTAACTACGCTAACTTAGATGCATCTATTTATGAAAATGGCGAACTCATCCCCGATCAAGTGATTGATTCATTTGTAAACAGTTGCCAAGTCCATATAGATGCAGAACTTTTGGTATCCATCTTTGATGGAATCGAAACTGCTGCGCAACTCTTGAACAAAAAGCTAAGCCCGAAAAAGAAAGCGCAGGCTGTGGCCATGCTCTATCGTTCCGCGAAGGCTAGCGGTAAGGTTGACCCGGCCATGATTGATGAGACCGTTCTACTAGCCGCCTTCTAAATTCTTAGTTAACGTTCACGAGCTTTATCTGTGCAAATACGATTGCAAATAGCAGACGCTTGTAACGTTAATGCGCCTCAAAATTAATCCGGCAATCACTTTATTTTGATGAATGCTTGAGACATGATCATTCCAGCTTGGTCGCGTATCAAGGATTTACCCTGAATAATCGTTCTAGACCAAAAGTCTCAAACCTGATTCAACCTTAAATTTGAGCTAAGTCGTTGCGCCATAAGGATTTTTCCTTTTTCGGCCAAATTACTCAATATCTCAGACTGATACCTGCCCCTCATTGATGTGTCCGGACGTGAGTTCCACAGAGTGTCAAGGCTGTGAGCCGCTGCTATTATTCGCTTCTTGTGTGACAGGCTGTCGATTGTTTTTTGCCAGCGTTTTATAAAGATGGCCTGCTTATTTATCCATCCGGATTGCGGTATTCATGACGCTCATCCAAGGTTTATCCGCTGGCCATCAGCCAGCCCTGCAACACATGCCGCATGAGGTGCTGGCCATGAAAGAGGCGGTTCTGCCCAAGGAGCAGGCATTGACCCGGCGGCTGCTGGACTTGGCGACCGAAGGATTGTATGCAGTCGATGGCGAGGGAATGGGCACCTTGTGCAATGCCGCTTTCCTCGCAATGTTCGACTATGCGTCGGCCGATGAGGTGCAGGGCCGCAAGATTCAACTCAAGCTCTTTCAGCCGGCGGCCGATACGGCTTGCCCCCATGCCGCCATCGACCTGGTTCAGCAGTCGGTTCTGGCAGGAAAGTCCTTGAGCATCAGCGCCGCGATGTTCCACCGGAACAGCGGAGAGTCGTTTCTGGTCGATTACTGCGCCGAGCCCATCTGGCGGCAGGGCGTGCTTGAAGCGGTTCTCTTCACTTTTCGCGACAGCAGCGAACGCCTGCTCGGCCAGCAGGTCAGGCTGGACCGCGAGAAAGCCGAGCGTGATCTGCGTGAAATGCATGACCAGCTGCGGCTGGCCGAGGCGGCGGGCGGCATCGGCACTTTCCTGGTCGATATCGCCAACAACACCATCTTCACGTCGGACGAGTTCTGCAAGATTTTTGGCCTGCCGGTTTTGCGCACGCTGCCGGCCGGCATGATCGAGTCGTTGTTTCAGGAAGATGCGGCCGACGTGGGTTCTTCGAAAGCCAGCCGCCAGAGCGGCGACGCCTTGCTCAATGTCGAGTACCGCATCAGGAAAGCCAACACGGGCGAGATGCGCTGGATTTCCAGGTGTGCGGAATTCGTGCGCAATGCCAGTGGCCAGCCGGTCTGGATGCGCGGCGTGGTGCAGGACGTGACCGAACGCAAGCTGGCGCAGGCAACACTCCAGGAAAGCGAGTCGCGCTTTCGGGTGCTGGCGCAAGCCGTCCCCAACCAGGTCTGGTCGGCAACCCCTGAGGGCTGGCTCGACTGGGTGAACCAGAAGGTCTTTGACTACTTTGGCGCTGATGCAAAAGATATCCTGGGCAATGGATGGCTTCAATGGGTGCATCCGGCAGATCTGGAGGGCACCCGCACGCAGTGGCTGCATGCGCTCCATCACAAGACAGCTTACGAAACCGAGTTCCGGCTGCGCAGGCGCGATGGGATTTACCGGTGGCACCTGGTGCGCGCCCTGCCGGTCGTGCTCGAAGGCTGCACCCGCTGGCTCGGCGCCAACACCGACATTGAAGAGCAAAAGGCGACCCAGGCCGAACTGGCGCAGCTCAATGCCACGCTGGAGGAGCGCGTCGAGCAGCGCACACGCGACCGCGACCGCATGTGGCGCCTGTCGACCGACCTGATCCTGGTGGCCGGGTTTGACGGCACCGTCAAGTCCGCCAATCCGGCCTGGGAAAAGCTGCTCGGCTGGAAAGAGCATGAACTCGTCGGCAGGCCGCTGGTGCAGCTGGTGCATGAGGGCGACTGGCAGCGCACCGCCGCTGAAATAGAAAATCTGGGCCGGGGGCATACCACCCAGCGGTTTGAAAACCGCTACCGCCACCGGGACGGCAGCTATAAAACCATTTCCTGGATTGCCGTGCCCGACAGTGAGCGCATCCACGCGGTGGGCCGCGACATCAGCATCGAGCGTGAATCGGCGCAGGCCCTGAAAGGCGCCGAAGACCGGCTGCGGCAAAGCCAGAAGATGGAGGCCATCGGCCAGTTGACTGGCGGCATCGCCCATGATTTCAACAACCTGCTGCAGGGCATCTCGGGCGCCATCGAGGTGGTGCGCGGACGGCTGGCTTCGGGCCGCACGGAAGATGTCAGCTATTTCATGGATGCGGCCATTAATTCCGCCAAGCGCGCCGCCGCCCTGATTCACCGGCTGCTGGCTTTTGCGCGCCAGCAATCCCTTGAAACCAAGGTGGTGGACCTCAACCGGCTGGTGATGTCGATGGAAGACCTGATGCGGCGCACGCTGGGTGAGCATATCGAGCTGATGGTCGCTGTCAGCGATGCACTGTGGCTGGCCCGAAGCGATGACAACCAGCTCGAAAGCGCGGTGCTCAACCTGGCCGTCAATGCGCGGGACGCCATGCCCCAGGGGGGCACGCTGACAATACGCACTTCCAATGCCACCCTGGAGCAAAGCTACACCCGCCTGCATGAAGGATTGCAGCCCGGCGACTATGCCGTCATTTCGGTCTCAGACACCGGCACCGGCATGGCGCCCGATGTGCTCGCCAGGGTGTTCGAGCCTTTTTTCACCACCAAGCCAATCGGCCAGGGAACAGGTCTGGGGTTGTCGATGATTTATGGCTTTGCCAAGCAGTCGGGCGGCCATGTCCGCATCCACAGCCAGCTGGGGCAGGGCACTGAGGTCAGCCTTTATATGCCGCGTTATGACGATGCAGCCGCTGTCGCCCCTGAAGCCGATGCTGCCATGCCAGTCAGCCGCCTGCAGGGCGAAGGTGAGACATTGCTGGTGGTGGAAGATGATCCGGCGGTACGGATGATCGTGCTCGATGAGCTCAATGAGCTGGGCTACATCACGCTGGAAGCCATGGATGGACCGACGGCGCTGCCGATTTTGCAGTCCTCGCAAAAGATTGACCTGCTCATCTCCGATGTCGGCCTGCCGGGTATGAATGGGCGGCAGATTGCTGAAATCGGGCGCCAGTACCGCCCTGAACTGCCCGTTTTATTCATGACCGGCTATGCGCAAAGCGCGGCTGCAAGATCGGAATTTCTGGCGCCAGGCATGCAGATGATCTCCAAGCCTTTTTCCATGGATGAGATGGCCGCCAAAATACGCCACATGCTCAGTGGCAAGAATGCTGCAGGCGCTGTAACGGCGCCTGGAAATCCCTGAACCTGACTCACTTAACAAAACATCCTTATGTCCAGCGATATGCCTTTTTTGAAAGAACGTCTTGCCGAAGCGGCCCGCTATGCGCTCATGCGGCGCCTGCTGCCGGCGATCCGGCACAACATCGCTGGCACGCTGCAGCCCATCGGCATGATGTCGGCCATGTTAGAGAGGCGCATGAAGGCGCCGGCGCCAGACATGGCGCAGCTTGGCAAGAACACGCAGGCCCTGAGCACCTTGTCCCGCGAGGCGGCAGCGGTTTCCCTGGGGCTGATGGGCTGGCTGGCGCCCAAGGACAACGAACCGGTGCCCTTGGGCAGCGCGGTGGAAGAGTCGCTGGGCCTGATGACCACGGAGCTTTCTTTTCGCGGATTTTCCATTGCCAACGAAACTGCCGGACTGCAGGTGCAACTGCCGCGCGGCATTTTGCGCACCGTTTTCACGGCCAGCCTGATCGCGCTGACGGATGCGGTTGAGGGCGCTGCCAAAGTCGTGGTGACCGCCACCACAGACGATGGCCAGACCCACTTGAAAGTCATGCTGGTGCCTGGGGGCAGCCTTGAGCTGGTGGGAGTCGGCAGCCGGGTGCAGACCTACCGCAACCTCGGCTGGGATGATGTGCAGCTCCTGGCCGATGCCGAAGGCGTCAGCTTGGACTATGACGTCCAGCAGGTCCATCTTTGCTACGCCATGCCAGCCTTCGCTTCCTGACTCTGCCTGGGGCTTTGTTCGCAGTTTTTGACTGAATGAACTTATTGTTCAGCTTTGTGAAATTTTTCGCGTTAGTGGGTTGTTTGTTGGTCAACTTGTCGGTATGTGTTCTTTTTGTATCTATATAAATTAATAATTAAGCAAAGGATGAGTTGATTTCCACACCTCTTCCTACGTTGTCTCATGCTCTCTTCCTTGAACAATCGAAAGCGGTGTGAAGGTAAAAATTTATTCAGTTGCCAAGTAAGGTTGAACAATGATCCAAAATGCTTCGCATGTGTCTGCTTGCAGATTCCCTTCCCTGGAAGGCTCCGCCTCTGGGCATCGACAGAAATCTTTCAGCGAAGCAATCAAGACACGCAATCTTTGGCCTTTTACCGTGGACATGCCCTATGAAGCACAGCCATTGGCTGAAAACAGGCTGCGAGAGCCGGCCAACAGCGGCAGTTTCGTGACCTGAGCCGTGTCGGAAGAGGAATCACATGCCAAAAAGACCACCAGCACCGCTTCCCCGCCATGAGGATGGCAAAGAACTGCAGGCGCCTGACAAGAAACCGCGCAAAGGCAAGGATTTTGGCGCGGAGGGCACCAACAAGACCATTGCTACCCCCAAGCCTGATGGCGCGGCTTCCGAGGAACTGGGCAACAGCAATACCCCGCATATTGAAAAGACGCCTTACATCCGCTAGCTGCGCTGGCTGTCGCTGGATGGGAGTTTTTCAATGCCGGCAGAATCCCGACGGGCTGCTCAAGC
>JAQGNK010000409.1 GCA_028291905.1 Polaromonas sp. | reverse complement strand
GCTTGAGCGCCGGCTGGAACTGGCGCCGGGCGACCTGCGCCACAGCGCCGCCATGCTGCGCGAGTACGGCAACCTGTCGAGCGCCTTTGTCTATTTCGTGCTGCAGGCCGCGCTGGCCGACGAGGCGCCGGGCGGCTGGTGGTGGCTGTCGTCCTTCGGCGCCGGCTTCAGCTGCCACGGCGCGCTGCTGGAGGTGCGGTGATGGGTCGGCCTGCAGAGGGGGCAGGGCAGCCCGCGCCATGATGCCCCGTGTCGTTGCCCCGGAAACCCTGGACGGCCTGGCCGAGGAGGACCCGGCTGCGCTGCGTTCGCGCCTTGACCTGCAGCGCATCCACCGGCTCATGGGCACGCGCGGCATCGTGGCGCGGGCGCTGCTCGGCCAGGCGGATTGCAGGCCTGCGGGCGCACCCTTGCGGCTGCTTGAACTGGGCGCTGGCGACGGCAGCCTGATGCTGGGCGTGGCACGCGAACTCAAAAATGACTTGCCGGCAGTGGAGCTGACGCTGCTCGACCGCCAGAACTTGGTGAGCCGGGCCACCCTTGCCGGCTATGCCGAAGTGGGCTGGAGCGCCGTGCCGCAGGTGGTGGATGTGTTCGATTGGGCCTCCGGCGACGAGCCGCCCCGGCGCTGGGACTGCATCATCGCCAACCTGTTCCTGCACCATTTCGAGGCAGTGCCGCTGGCTTCGCTGCTGGCCGCCATTGCCTCGCGCTCCCAGCGCTTTTTTGCCTGCGAACCTCGCCGTGCCAGGCTGGCCCTTGCGGCCAGCCATTTGATCGGCGTGACGGGTGCCAATGCGGTGACACGGCACGATGCGGTGCTGAGCGTGCGCGCTGGCTTTCGGGGCTGGGAAATCAGCGCGCTGTGGCCCGCCCAGCCTGCCCGCTGGGCGGTGGCCGAATACCCGGCGGGCCTGTTCAGCCACTGTTTTCAAGCCGAGCGCATCAGCCGCGGCGAAATAGCAGCCGGGCCGTGACATGACGCCAGGCCGCTCGTCTTTTGACGCCATTATCATCGGCGCCGGGCCGGCCGGCTCAACCGCCGCCTGCCTGCTGGCGCGGGCCGGCTGGTCGGTGGCGCTGGTGGAGAAGCAGGATTTTCCGCGCCGCAAGGTCTGCGGTGAATGCCTGGCCGCCAGCAATTTGCCGCTGCTCGATGCGCTTGGCCTGGGCGATGCCTTCAGCGCCAGCGCCGGGCCGCCGCTGCGCCGGGTCGCGCTGATGCAGGGCCGCCGCACGGTCACGGCCGAACTGCCAGGCGCGCCGGACGCCGGCCATGCCTGGGGCCGGGCGCTCGGGCGGGAAACGCTGGACACGCTGCTGCTGGCGCAGGCCAAGGCTTGTGGCGCGGTGGTGCTGCAGCCGTGGTCGGTGCAGGCGGTCGGCGGCGTGGCGGGCGACCACTGCTGCGAGATTCGGGCCGTCGGCTCCAGTCAGCCGGCCCGCCTGCGGGCACCGGTGCTGATTGCCGCCCACGGCTCCTGGGAGGCCTTGCCGTCCAGCCGCGCCGGCCACCAGCCTCAACGCCGGCCAGGCGACCTGTTCGCCTTCAAGGCCAACTTTCGCGGCGCCGCGCTGGCCGAAGGGCTGCTGCCGGTGCTGTCCTTTGCGGGCGGCTACGGCGGCATGGTGCTGGCCGACGATGGCCTGGTCACGCTGGCCGGCTGCATTCGCCGCGACCGGCTGCAGGCCTGCCGCCGCGCCGCGCCCGGGCTGAGTGCCGGCGAGGCGGTCGAGGCGTTGCTGCGGCGCGAATGCCTGGGCGTGGCCGAGGCGCTGGCCCCGGCCCGGCGGCAGGACGCCTGGCTGGCATCGGGGCCGCTGGCGCCGGGCGTTCGCCTGCGCGTTGGCGAGCCGCTGTTTCTCATCGGCAATGCCGCCGGCGAAGCGCATCCGATCATCGGCGAGGGCATGAGCATGGCGATGCAGTCGGCCTGGCTGCTGTGCGCGCAACTGCTGCGCCCTGACATGCGGCGCGCCGACCTCTCGGATATCGCCTGGCAGCGCGGCGTGCACCAGCGCTACTGCGCCGATTGGCGGCATCATTTCATGCCGCGCCTTCGCCTGGCCGCCGCCTTCGCCCGGCTGGCGATGCGCCCGCCACTGGCCGCGCCCTTGATGGCGCTGCTGCGCCGCTGGCCGGCGCTGCTGACGCACGGCGCCCGCTGGGGCGGCAAGGTCAGCTGCGCGCCCGCACCCAGCACGGTGGCCTGGCTGGCGGCGGGCGCGCCGCCACAGGCTTGGCCTTCATCCCAGGCTCCCTGACATACTTGATGCCACCTGACTCTGAAAGGACTTGCAAATGACCGCCACCTTCGACCGGCTCTGCGCCATTCTGGCCAAGGACTACAAACTCCAGGCCGACCAGCTCACCCCCGGCACGCTGCTTAAATCGCTCGGCATCGACTCGCTGGGCATGGCCGACCTGCTGTTCAATGTCGAGGACGAATTTGGCATCGCCTTGCCGCCCGAGCCGGTGCAGCTGCACACCATCGGCGACGTGGCCGGCTTTATCGACACCCTGGCGGCGGCCCAGCACGGGCAGGCGCCCGTAGTGCCGGACGCCACGGCGCCGCAACCGGCAGCCCTGGCCGGCCAGCCGCTGCTTGCCACCGCGCCTGCGTCGCCGCTGCCGAGAAACGGGTGGCGGTCACCGGGATGGGGGTGGTGTCGCCGCTTGGCCAGACGCCGGAAGAGGCTTTTGCAGCTGCCCGCGCCGGCCGCTCGGCCATCCACCGCCTTGAGCTTGCCTTCACCCACCGGCTCGCCGCGCCGCTGGCCGCCACGGTGCGGTTCAATGGCGCCGACCACTTCGAGCCGCCCCAGCTGCGCATGCTGGACCGGGTGAGCCAGTTCGCACTGGTCGCTGCCCGCCGGGCGCTGGCCGAGGCCGTGCCTGAACTCACTGGCGACGAGCGCAGCCGTGCCGGCGTGTTCATCGGCACCGGCATGGGCGGCATCGGCAGCATCGACGAGGGCTATCAGACACTCTACGGCGAGCAATCGGACCGCATCAAGCCCTTCATGGTGCTGATGGGCATGCACAACGCGCCGGCCGCCTGGATCGCCGGCGCGCATGGCTTTGTCGGGCCGAACCTGACCTATTCGACCGCCTGCTCCTCGTCGGCGGTCGCCATCGGCGAGGCCTGGCGGCGGCTGGCGCAGGGCGAACTCGATTGCGCCATTGCCGGCGGTGCCGAGGCGCCGCTGTCGTACGGTTCATTCAAGGCTTGGGAGGCGCTGCGCTCCGTCGCCAGCAACGACGAAGCCGAGCCCTCGGCCTCCT
>JAQGNK010000404.1 GCA_028291905.1 Polaromonas sp. | reverse complement strand
GGGTGGGCGGCGCGCCAGGAGTCAACGATCTGGGCCGTCAACTGGCGCGACACCGAATTGCTGCCAAGAATGCTGGAGTCGATATGGAGAAGCTTGCTCATGATGAATTCCTTTTGAAGATTTGATTGGATTGGCTGGCACGGTTTTCAGCCATGGCGCTATTGTTGTCTTGGGCCAATCGATTGATAAGCCGGCAAAATCGCGATACATCGTTCTGCCAGCAGGACAATCAGCACCAAAAACACAAAAGGGCCATCCGATGGAAGACCTCAACGACATGCTGTACTTCGCGGAAGTGGCGCAGCGCGGCGGCTTTGCCGCTGCCGGGCGGGCGCTGGGGGTGCCGAAATCGCGCCTGTCGCGCAGGGTGGCCGAGCTGGAAGCGCGCCTGGGCGTGCGCCTGCTGCAGCGCACCACCCGCAAGCTGTCGCTGACCGAGGTGGGCGAAATCTACCTGGGACACTGCAGCGCCATGCGCGAAGACGCGCTGGCCGCCGCCGAAGCGGTGGCGCACATGCAGGTCGAGCCGCGCGGCATGCTGCGCATTGCCTGCCCGCTCACGCTGGCGCAAAGCACGCTGGGCTACCTCATTCCGCGCTACCTGGAGAAGTTTCCGCAGGTCAAGCTGGATTTGCGGGTGACCAACCGGGTGGTCGATCTGGTGGAGGAGGGCATCGACATTGCCTTGCGCGTGCGGCCCACGCTGGACGACAGCGGCAGCCTGGTCGTCAAGCAGCTGGGTTCGGCCAGCGGCCAGCTGGTGGCCAGCCCGGCCCAGCTGCGCCGGCAGGGCACGCCGACCACGCTGGCCGAGCTTGCCCGGCTGGACACGGTGGCGATGTCGTCGGCTGACGGCCGAAGCACCTGGGTGCTGCTGGGGCCGCAAGGGCAGGAATTCATTTTTCATCATCAGCCGCGCTATGTGGCCGATGATTTGCAAACGCTCAAGCTGGCGGTGCTGGCCGGCACCGGCGTCAGCTTTCTGCCCGAAAGCCTCAGCCAGGCAGAGCTGCAGGCGCAACTTCTGGTGCCCGTAATGCCCGACTGGATGCTGCGGCCGCAAATGGTCCACGCCGTGTTCCCGTCGCGGCGCGGCCAGGTGCCGGCGGTGCGCAGTTTTTTGGATTTTCTGGGCAGATCAATGCAGGGCGAGCGCCTGATTCCCGGCGAGTGGTAAAACCCGCCACCCAGAAGAGTTTAAGCATCAAATCAGCTTCTGGCCCAATTACTGTCTGCGCAAGATGCTACATAAAACGTAGCAGAGATAAAGGTCTTCAGGGTGCTGCCGTGATTTTCAATCGATATCGCTTATTCGATTTAATTAATAAATTAAGAGGAATATATTCTTTTGAGTTTTAACGGTTGTTCTTCACACTACCGGTTTGCCCATACTTACAGGAGCACACCATGACCACCTTGAGACTCGGCGACACCGCACCTGACTTCACCCAGCAATCAACCGAAGGCACGATCTCATTCCATGAATGGGCCGGCAATTCCTGGGTGGTGCTGTTCTCGCATCCGGCCGATTTCACGCCGGTCTGCACCACCGAGCTGGGCAAGACCGCCGCGCTGTCGGGCGAATTCGCCAGGCGCAATGTCAAGCCCATCGCCATCAGCATCGACCCGCTGGACTCGCACGGCAAGTGGATCAGCGACATCAACGACACCCAGAACACGACGGTGAATTTCCCGATCCTGGCCGATGCCGATAAAACCGTCGCCAACCTGTACGACATGATCCACCCGAACGCCTCGACCACCGCCACGGTGCGCAGCGTCTTCATCATCGACCCGAAGCATGTCATCCGCGCCACCTTCACCTACCCGACCAGCACCGGCCGCAATTTCGATGAAATCTTGCGGGTGATCGACTCGCTGCAGCTGACCGACAGCCACAAGGTGGCCACGCCAGTGAACTGGAAAGACGGCGACGATGTGGTGATCGTGCCCAGCCTGCAAGACCCGGCCGAGCTGGCGCAGCGCTTCCCGAAGGGTTTCAACGCCGTGCGCCCCTACCTGCGCATCACGCCGCAGCCCAATAAATAACGAGCCAGCGTGCGAATCCTCATTGTTCCGGGCTGGCGCGATTCTGGCCCCGGCCACTGGCAAAGCCTGTGGGCTGAGCGGCTGGCCGGTGCAGAGCGGGTGCGGCAGGACGACTGGATCACGCCCAGCCGCGCAGCCTGGGTGCGCAGCATTGCAGAGGCCATCGTGCAGCAGGACGGGCCGGTGGTGGTGGTGGCCCACAGCCTGGGCTGCATCGCCACAACGCACCTGCCCCCTGAGGCGGTGGACCGGATCCAGGGTGCCCTGCTGGTGGCGCCGGCCGATCCGGAGCGCCGCGCCGTGCTGAGCGACTTCGCGCCCGTGCCCTACCAGAAGCTGCCGTACCGCAACATCCTGGTGGCCAGCAGCAACGACCCTTTCTGTCCGGTGCGGCTGGCCGGCGCCTATGCGCGTGCCTGGGGCAGCGAGTTTGTCCGCATGCCCGAGGCCGGCCATATCAATATCGAATCGGGCCATGGCGACTGGCCGCTGGGGCTTGCCCTGCTGCAGTCGCTGACCGGCGGCCTGTCACTTGCTACATTTAGCGCTTCTGATTTTTCAACCTTACCCCTTCCTTTTGGATCCCTGGAAACGGCATGACCTCAAAATTTAAAATGGCGCTGGCAACGCTGGCACTGGCTGCCAGCGGCCTGGCGTCGGCGCAAACCCTGCTCAACGGCTCCTATGACGTGGCCAGGGAGTTCTACAAGGACTACAACGCCGCCTTCATCGCTCAATACAAAAAGACCACCGGCAAGGATGTGAAGATCGACCAGTCCCATGCCGGCTCCAGCGCGGTGGCGCGCTCGGTGGCCGACGGCCTGGACGCCGACGTGGTGACCATGAACACCTCGACCGACGTGGAATTCCTCGCCAACGCCGGCGTGGTCGCCAAGGACTGGGCCAAGCGCTTCCCGGACAATGCCGCGCCCACCACCTCGACCATGCTGTTCTTGGTGCGCAACGGCAATCCCAAGGGCATCAAGGATTGGGACGACCTGGTCAAGCCCGGCATCCAGGTCGTCGTGGTGAACCCCAAGACCGGCGGCAATGGCCGCTATGCCTACCTGGCGGCCTGGGGCTATGCCAAGAAAAAAGGCGGCACCGATGCGCAGGCCGCCGAGTTTGTCGGCAAGCTGTACAAGAACGTGCCGGTGCTGGGCAAGGGCGGGCGCGACGCGACCACCGCGTTTTTGCAGCGCAACATCGGCGACGTGCTGATCACCTTCGAGTCCGAAGTGGTGTCGGTCAACAAGGAATTCGGCGAAGGCAAGGTCGATGCGGTCTATCCGTCCATCAGCATCGTGGCCGAGAACCCGGTGGCCGTGGTCGAGCGCACCGTGGCCAAGAAAGGCACGGCCGAGTTGGCCAAGGCTTACCTGGACTACCTCTATTCCGACGAAGGCCAGGAAATCGCCGCCAAGCATGCGCTGCGTCCGCGCTCGCAGGCGATCCTGAAAAAGTACAGCGCGACCTTCAAGCCGCTGCAGCTGTTCACCGTGCAGGAAATGTTCGGCTCGCTGAGCGAGGCGCAAAAAGTCCACTTCAATGACGGTGGCCAGTTCGACAAGCTCTACACCGTCCGGTAAGCATGACCGCCTTGACTTCTGCGGCGCCACCGGCAGCGGTGGCGCCGCCATTTCGTGCCAGCGCCAAACGCACGCCCCGGCGGGTGCTGCCGGGTTTTCGGCTGACGCTGGGCTACACCCTGTTCTACCTCGCCCTGATCGTGCTGATCCCGATCACCGCGCTCTTCTTCAAGACGTTCACCCTGACCTGGGAGCAGTTTGTCTTCGCCGTCACCTCGCCGCGCGTGATGGCGTCGTACCGGCTGACCTTCGGCGCGTCCCTGATTGCCGCGCTGGTCAACCTGGTGTTCGGCCTGCTGCTGGCCTGGGTGCTGGTGCGCTACAAGTTTCCAGGCAAGAAGATCGTCGATGCGCTCGTGGACTTGCCTTTCGCCTTGCCCACCGCCGTGGCCGGCATATCGCTCACGGCCTTGCTGGCCGGCAACGGCTGGCTGGGCCAGTATTTGGAGCCCATGGGCATCAAGCTGGCCTTCACGCCGGCCGGCGTGGTAATTGCCTTGATTTTTGTCGGCATGCCGTTTGTCGTGCGCACGGTGCAGCCGGTGCTTGAAGATGCCGAAAAGGAGTTGGAGGAAGCGGCCACGGCGCTGGGCGCCAACCGCTTCCAGATTTTCACCAAGGTGATTTTTCCGCACATCGCGCCAGCCTTGCTCACCGGCTTTGCCATGGCGTTTGCCCGCGCCATCGGCGAATACGGCTCGGTGATCTTCATCGCCGGCAACATGCCGATGATTTCAGAGATCACGCCGCTCATCATCATCGGCAAGCTGGAGCAGTACGACTACGCCGGCGCCACCGCCGTG
>JAQGNK010000378.1 GCA_028291905.1 Polaromonas sp. | reverse complement strand
TGCGGCACCGAATAGTACCCATGCGTCAGCACGCGGTCCAGCGCTCGCATGGCAGCGCCAAGCTCCAGCCGGGTCTTGGCAGTCACCACTTTTTGTAGTAGCGCATCAACGGCTGGGTCACTAACTCCCCATACATTGGCAGAACCTGGCGTAGTCGCAGCTTTCGATCCAAACAACTCCAGCAACTCGCCACCGGGCGCGGTGCTGCCCGGCAAGCGCAATGAGGTCATCTCGAAATCAAACGCATCCATTCTTTGCTTGCTCACCGAAAAATCAGCATACCGATAAGTCATCGTGATGCCGAGCTTTTCCAGTGCCTTCTGGAACGGCCCGACGATGCGCACCAGCGAAGGCTGGTCATTTAAAAATTCCATGGTGAACGCATCACCCTTGGCATTGCGCAATGCGCCGTCGCGGTAGGTCCAGCCGGCCTCGCGCAGCAGCGCCTGGGCCTGGCGCAGGTTTTCTCGCAGGCTGCCGGGCGGCGCAGTGCTGGGCGACAACGGCACCGGGCCGAACACATCGGGGGGGAGTTTGCCGCGCAAGGGCTCCAGCAAAGCCAGTTCATCGGGCTTGGGCAGGCCTTCGGCATGGAATTCGCTGTTGGGAAAATAGCCGTTGACGCGCTTGTAGATGCCGTAGAACAGCTGGCGGTTCATCCACTCGAAATCCATCGCCAGGCCGATGGCCTTGCGCACCCGCACATCCTGGAACTGCGGCTTGCGCAGGTTGAAGACATAGCCCTGGAAGTCGCCGGGATTGCGGTTTTCAAAAGCGCGCTTGACCAGCTCGCCCGAGGTGAACTGCTTGCCGGTGTACTGGCGCGCCCAGTTGCGCGAGATGAATTCGCGCAAAAAATCAAACTCACCAGCCTTCAGCCCTTCAAAGCGCGAGGTTTCATCCAGGTAGATTTTGAAGCTGATCCGGTCGAAGTTGAACTGGCCCTTGCGGCTCGGCAGGTCAATGCCCCAATAAGCCGGATTGCGCGCATAGGTGATGTCGCGGCCCATCGCGGGACTGGCGACCTTGTAGGGGCCGGAGCCGATGGGAACCTGGGACACGATCTTGTCGAAGGGCTGGGCCTGGCCATTGACCTTGCCCCAGTCCCGGCTGAAGACCGGCATGCCGCCCACCACAAGCGGCAACTCGGGGTTGGGCGTCAGAAAGTCAAACCGAACCACCCGTTCGGACACCACCGTGGCACCCTTGACCTCGGTGTAGATCGTGCGGTACTGCGGCGCCGCCAGCTTGCTGGTGAGCTGGGTCCAGGAATGCAGCACGTCGGCCGCCAGCACTGGGGCGCCGTTGTGAAAGCGCGCCTTCTCGTTGAGGTGAAAAGTCGCTGACAGCCGGTCCGGCGAGACCACCACGTCATCGGCCAGCAAGCCGTAGGCAGTGGTCGGCTCCTCGGCGTTGCCGACCAGCAGGCTTTCGATCAGCAGGCTGCCCAGGCCGTAGGGCGCGGTGCCGCGCAGGGTGAAAGGATTGAACTTGTCGAAGTTGCTGGGGCGGGTCGGCGGCACCATGCGGATTTCGCCGCCTTTGGGTGCATCGGGGTTCACATAGCCGAAATGCGTGAAGCCGGCCGGATACTTGATGTCGCCGAACTGGGCGTAGGCATGGGCGGCCTGGCTGGACGGTGCAATGCCCGCCAGGCAGGCCGCCAGCAGGGCGGGTAAAAAAATCAAATGCCGCATGCGACAATTCTGCACTACTTGAGCCGGCCGCTTTTGACAGCCCGCCGCCCAGGAACCTGGCAATTTTTCGCAAGATTTTTGCCACCTCACACGCATCTACTGGAGCTAAAAAATGGGTTTTCTCACCGGCAAAAAACTGCTGATCACGGGCGTGCTGTCCACCCGGTCCATTGCCTACGGCATTGCCAAGGCCTGCCACGCGCAGGGCGCCGAGCTGGCGTTCAGCTATGTGGGCGAACGGTTCAAGGACCGCATCACCGAATTCGCGGCCGATTTTGATTCGAACCTGATCTTTGACTGCGATGTCGGCTCCGACGAGCAGATCGAGCAGCTGTTCACCGACCTGGCCAAGACCTGGCCGACCTTCGACGGCTTTGTCCACAGCATCGGCTATGCCCCGCGCGAAGCCATTGCCGGCGACTTCCTCGATGGCTTGAGCCGCGAGAACTTTCGCATCGCGCATGACATCAGCGCCTACAGCTTTCCGGCCATGACCAAGGCGGCCCTGCCCTACCTGAACCCGAAATCGGCCGTGCTGACGCTGACCTATCTGGGCGCAGAGCGCATCATTCCGCACTACAACACCATGGGCCTGGCCAAGGCCAGCCTGGAATCGTCCGTGCGCTACCTGGCCGAATCGCTGGGGCCCAAAGGCATGCGGGTCAACGGCCTGAGCGCAGGTCCGATCAAGACCCTGGCGGCCAGCGGCATCAAGGACTTTGGCAAGCTGCTGGGCATGGTGGCAGCGGCTTCGCCCATGCGCCGCAACGTGACCATCGAAGATGTGGGCAACGTGGCCGCCTTCTTGCTTAGCGATCTGGCATCGGGCATGACCGCTGAAATCACCTATGTCGATTGCGGCTTCAACGCCACGGCCGGCGCCAGCCGCGACAGCGAATCGGTTGCCTGATTTAATAGAAATTTAAGCAAAAATGGCCTGTAGCGCATGATCCACATGCGCAGGCAGCTATTTATTTAATAGCATCATCCAAAATTCAACATGCAGCGACGCTCCTTCCTGTCTCTGATAGCCCTCGTGCCAGCAGTCTTGCGCCTGCCAGCGCAGGCTGCTGCAGTTGCGGCACCTCCACAGGCACCGCCTGCATTGATGCTGGCCAATGTCTACCGTCCGGGCGCGGTGCTGGCCGACTATTGGGTCAGCGAGAAATACGACGGCGTGCGCGGCTACTGGGATGGCCAGGCGCTCTGGACGCGCGGCGGCGAGCGGGTGGCCGCGCCGGGCTGGTTCACGGCCGGCTGGCCCAAGGTCGCCATGGACGGTGAACTCTGGGCCGGCCATGGGCAATTCGCCAAGGCGGTGTCCACCGTGCGGCAGCAAACACCTGGCGATTCAGCCTGGCGGGCGATGCGCTTCATGGTGTTCGACCTGCCCGCGCACGCCGGCACATTCACCGAACGGATTCCGGCGCTGAACGGCGTGGTGATCCGTATTGACCAGCCCTGGGTCCAGGCGGTCGTGCAGTCCAAGGTGGCCAGCCCGCAGGCGCTGCAGGCCCTGCTGCTGAAAACCGTGCAGAACGGCGGCGAAGGGCTGATGCTGCATCGCGGGACTTCGCTCTACAAAGGCTTGCGCAGCGACGACCTGCTCAAGTTCAAGACCCATGAAGACGATGAAGCTAGAGTAGTGGAGCATGTTGCAGGCCAGGGGAAATACGCCGGCAAGCTGGGTGCGCTGCTGGTCGAGATGCCACCAGTGGCTGGCCAGCCGCCGCAGCGCTTCAAGCTGGGGACCGGCTTCAGCGATGCCCAGCGCGACAACCCGCCCGCCATCGGCGCGCGGGTGACCTACCGCTTCCGGGGCCTGAACGACAGCGGCATTCCGCGCTTTGCCAGCTTCGTGCGGGTGCGCGAGGACTAACGCCGCAGCTCAGGGTGGCGGGCCCGGTGCCCCCACCCTGCCCGGCTTATTTCTTCACGCAGTCAGCGTAATAGCGGATCTTTCCCTTCGCATCGGCCTGCTCGACCAAGCCATGGATATCGGTCTCGAAACCCGGGCACTGCGCATTGAACTCGCGGGAAAACTTCAGGTAATCAACGATTTTCTTGTTGAACACCTCGCCCGGGATCAAGAGCGGAATGCCCGGCGGGTAAGGC